>JAEZHL010000262.1 GCA_023416575.1 Pseudomonadota bacterium | reverse complement strand
CCTGCGGCTTCGAGCACGCGAAAGGCGAACAGCTCGGTCGCACTGCCGGGTGATCCGGTCGAAACGCGTTTGCCCTTCAGATCCTCGATCTTCGTGATTCCGGTGCCGTCGACGGTGACGACGTGCATGTGATTGGGATAGAGGACGGCGAGTGCCTTCAGGGGCAGCTTGCTCGTGAACTTGTCCTTGCCATTGATCGCATCCCACGCCGCATCGACCATCGAGAAGCCGATATCGGTCCGGCCCGTGCCGACGAGCTTCAGGTTGTCGACTGACCCACCGGTGACCTCGGCAGTCGCGGTGAAGCCCGGAAGCTCCTTGCCGATGATGTTTCCGAGACCGCCACCGAGTGGATAGTAGACGCCGCCGGTGCCGCCGGTTCCGATGGTCAGTTGCTTGTTCTGAGCGCTGGCAGGAGTGGCCATGAGCGCGGCCGCCCCAATCGCCAGCAGACCGGTAAAGATCTTCAGATTCATTGGCTGGTTCTCTCCCTAGTGACCGTTCGATTACTGTCTGACGCCATCGGAATAAGCCAAAATCCGGGCAGCGGGCTATGCTCCCTTAGCTAAATCCTGATGACCACCTTCCCAGTGGCTTCCCGCCTATCCAGCATCCTAATCGCCTCTGCTGTCTCGGCCAGCGGCAGCGCGGCGTGAGTGTGCGGTCTAAGTTCTCCTGCCGCAACCCAATTCAGCACAGCCTCGATGTTGCGGCGCGCCCCCAGCGGATCACGGCGCGAGGCCTCACCCCAGAATACGCCGACAACGTCACAGCTTTTGAGCAGTAATAGGTTGAGGGGAATGCGCGGAATACTGCCGGCAGCAAACCCGACGACCAGGAACCGACCCATCCAGGCCATCGCGCGCAGCGCCGGCTCCGAATAATCACCTCCCACACAATCATAAACGACATCGACGCCGCGGCCTGCGGTGAGGTCGCGCAATCCCTGCTTCAGGTCCGTCGTCGTGTAGTTCAACAACAGGTCCGCACCGTGCTCACGGCAAACCTGGAGCTTTTCGGGGGAGGAGGCGACAGCTATGACGACGGCGCCGAGCCGCTTGGCGATCTGGACGGCCGCCAATCCCGCGCCACCCGCAGCGCCGAGCACCGCCACCGTCTCCCCTGGCTTCAGCCGCCCACGTTCCTTCAACGCGTGCATTGCGGTGCCATAGGTGATGGTGATGCCCGCGGCCGTCTCATCACTGACTTGATCCGGGATCGGGATGAGTTGTTCGGGACGCACGATGGCGAACTCCCGTGCCCCACCCCAGCCGAAGCTGGCACACACGCGCTGGCCGACAGCAAGACCCTCGACGCCTGGCCCGAGCATATCGATTTCACCGGCGATCTCGGCCGCCGGCGAGAAAGGCAGCTCGGGTTTGAACTGATACTTGCCGCGTGTGATCAGAGTATCCAGGAAATTGAGGGCAGCGGCCCTGATCCGTACCCGTACCTCTCCCGGCCCAGGCACCGGATCCGGCAGCTCTTCTACGGCAATTCCATTGGGACCATCCAGAGACTTGCACAGGGCCGCTCTCATATGACACCTCATGTCGCGAATTCCGACCGCCGGGCGGCGAGAATAGCCAACCGCTCCCGACACCGCCGACGAAACTAAGGGCTCGTGCTATCATCGACCAGCCCCAACGCCGCGGAAGCCATGATTGACCGAATTCCATCAGCGCCCCGCCAGAGTTGGCCGCCCAAGCCGCGCGGTTACTTCGCCATTGGCGCCGAGCGCATGTCGAAGGCGCTGAATCTCGGAAGTCTGATGCGTTCCGCCCATGCATTCGGCGCAAACTTCACCTTCACCGTCGGCGCGACCTACCGGGCTCTGGAGGCCCGTGCCGACACGTCCCAGGGGCAGTGGCACCTGCCGCATTACAATTGGGCGAGCCTGGATGAGTTGCGCCTACCCCAAGGCTGCAAGCTCATCGGTATCGAGCTCACGGACGATGCCATCGATCTGCCGAGCTTCTGCCACCCGCTGCGGGCCGCCTACGTGCTCGGCCCCGAGTGGGGCTCGCTCTCGAAAGAGTTGCAGGCGCGCTGCGACCAGGTCGTTCGGATTCCAACGGCCTTCTGCATCAATGTAGCGGTGGCCGGCGCGATCGTCATGTACGACCGGCTGAAGACATTGGCTCACTTTCCGCCACGTCCTGTCGGCACAGCGGAGACTGTCCACAGGCCGCCCTCGTGACATGCAGTGCACCGATCCCCTATAATTTCGCTCTCTGAGCCCGCCTTAACGCGCGCGGTTCATCAGACTTCGAGGTGAAATGCGAGGAAACGCCCAGATTGCTCTGGCCGCCGCAATCTTGATTTCGGCCGCTCCGTCTGCCGTTGCGCAGGTGAAGCGGGTCGAGACGATCAACGATTGGGGCTACTTCGCGGACGACAACCCGAAGCAGCGCACCTGCTTTCTCGCTACCGCACCGCAATCCAGCGAGCCGGCCGGCAGCCGCCGGGACTCGATCTACTTTTATATAACCGCCTGGCCGCGCGATGGGGTGCGCACGGAGCTCAGCTTCAAGGCAGGCTATCCCTATCGCAAGGGGTCCGAGGTTACCGTCACCATCGGCAGCGACACGTTCAAGCTCGCTCCTAAGGACGACCGCGCGTTCGTCGTCGATCCCATTGAAGAGCTGAAGCTGCTCGAGGCGATGAAGAAGGGCACGACCATGGTCGTGCAGGGCGTCTCCGAGCGCGGGACGACGACAAAGGATACCTTCTCGCTCCTCGGCGTCAGCAAGGCGGTTGGTAAACTGACGGCGGAGTGTAACTGACCGTCAGTCGTGGTCACCGCCGCGACGGTTGCTGCGGAGTTGGACGTAGATCGCTCCCTCTCCGCCGTGTCGCGCGTGGGCCTGGGTGAAGCTCACTACGATGGCTCTCAGATCCGGGTCGGCCAACCACATCGGCACGCTGCGCCTCAGGACGCCCCGCTCTGATCGGTCCGACAGATCGAACGGGCGATCACGGAGGTCCACGCCGCTGCCCTTACCGGTGATCACGAGCAGATTGCGCTGACCGCGCGCATAGCTCCGGAAAAGAAAAGCACGTAGGGCCATATGCGCTTCGCTTGCGCGCATACCGTGCAGATCGATCCGCGATTCCACCTCGATACGGCCACTCGCAATCCGACGTGCCTGGCGCCGGTCGAAATCTGCCAGCGGCGGCGCCTTGTGCCCGATCCTCTCGATGCTTTCGATTTGGCGCGGCGCCGGCGGAGTTGCCGGGTGAGCTGTCTCGAGCTTCGCGGCAAGCCTGGGCGGCACCGGAGGAGTGGATCCCTTCTCCAGCGTGGGCTCGATCTCGACTGACGGGATGCGCGGCTTCTTGCGCACAGGCTCGAAGCTGTGCGCGACCGAGTTCCATAGCGCCTCGTCCTCAGGCGTCAGCAGTCGCTGCTGTGATCGCGGGGGACGTCCAGGCCGGCTCATGGTGTCGAAGTGGCATTCGTCGTTGCGCGCGGCAGCAACACGAAGAAATTTCCGGCGTGCCGCGTGATGCCCGCCCGGCGGCCGGCGTCGCTGCCCGAGCCGAAATAGACGTCGCCGCGCTCGGGGCCTCTGATCGCCGAACCGACGTCCTGAGCGATCATGAGCCGCTGAAACGGGCCACCTTCAGCGGTGTGTGTGAGCTCGGGCGCAACGACATAGATCGGGGTCCCCAATGCGTGCACACCAGCATCGACCGCCAGACTGCGACCTGGCGTCAAGGGCACGCCCATGACGCCGAGCGCCGACTGTCCCTCCGCCTCGCCAAGCTCGCGGAAGAAGACGTAGGAGGCGTTCTCCCACATCAGCCGCCGACCCCGATCCGGGTCGGCCCGCAGCCACTGCCCAAGCACATCCATCGTGACCTCTTCGGCCGTAAACGCTCCGGACTCGACGAGGCGCCGGCCGATCGAGGTATAGGGGTGACCGTTCTTACCATCGTAGGTCAGACGGACGCTCGTGCCGTCGGTCAGCTCGACCAGCCCGGAACCCTGAACGTGCATGAAGAACGCTTCGACCGGATCGGCAAGATAGAGAATTTCGAGGCTGCGGCCCGACAACGCGCCACGCTCGATTTCGGCACGGGTTGCATAGGGCTCGGGTCCTGTCGGGGTCATCCGCGCGTGCGTCAACGCAGCGCCGGTGGTCCCGCGCATGGCTTCGTCGAAGAGGTTAACCAGGTCAGGCGGCCGGCGATAGACCGGGATCTGGTAGGCGCCGCTTTGCAGCCGCGAGCCTGCCAGCACAGGCTCATAGTAGCCCGTCAGCAATCCTTGGCTGAGCTCGTGAACCACACGATGCGGTGTGAAGTATGTCTCGAAGAACCGCCGGGCATCCGTCATCCTGCCCGTTGTAACCGACCGCCCGGCGCGACAAGCAGCGTGTAGATCCTGAGACGCGGCATTTCCGAGCCGATCGCAGGATAGGAGGAAGGTTGCCAGCGCTGACGCGTGATCGTCCTCAGACCAACTTGGAAGGTCGGCGAAGCTGACGGGCTGGAAGCTCACATCGGCTCGGGTCATGAGCGAACCAGCACCGCAGTACCTCTTGGCGTACCGTCAATTCGGCGCTTGCGTCGCGACGAGCTTCCAGTTCGGGTTCCGCGACGTCGTATCGCGCGCAAACGTCCAGATATCGGTGACCTCGCGGATTCGCTGCGGATCACCCGAGATGACCTCGCCCGACTTGTCTCGCGTTGCCGAAATGAGCTGACTGACGAATTTGATCGTCACCTGCGCGGTCGTGCCCTTCAGCTCCGCCTCGACGAGCTCTGCCTTGTTGATGCCGACGAAGCTCTGATCGATCTGCTCGCCGCGGCTCTCGCGATCAGAGATGGCAGCAGCGAAGCCGTCGAACACTTCACGGCTGAGCAGGTCCTTCAGCAGCTTGCGATTGCCCTCGGCAAACGCCGTGACGATCATCTCGTACGCCTGCTTGGCGCCGCGCAGGAACTGCTCCGGATCGAAACTCGTGTCGGCCCGGGCAATCAGCAGCAGACCCTGCTCGAGCATGGAGTTGCCCCCGGCGAAATTCTTGACGCGGAGCTCCGCATCGGCCGCGGTGACGGGCTCCTGGCCCCCAACGGTTGCGGGTTCGCGCTCACGCCGGGGCAGCGTGACCACTTTGCCTTTGGCTTCAGCCGCACGCTGCCTTGCCTCTTGCTGCGCCCGGACCTGACGCTCGTAACGAGCTTCCTCGTCGCCCGTACGGCGGCCCAAGACGCTACGCAGCTTAAAAATCACGACGACTGCGACGATCAGGAACAGAAGCGTAACGACGTCGATTGTGCCATCCATCTGAAGCTGCTTTCGTAGCGAGGACCGGGTGATGACTTGATGTATGATGAAGTCAGGACAGGGTCCAGGGTTAGGGCCGGTGAAAACGTCGCGCCCACTTAACCGAACAATTGGTCCTTCAAATAGCCAGCTTAGGGCATAGGTTCGTTCAAGCCAATCACAATGCTTCGGCAGCACCATGGCTGACCGGGGCGGATAGGGCCAACAGGCACGAGTGGAAACCGACCATGCGGCTGGCCATTTTCCTTATCCTCATAGCGTATCCGCTGCTGGAGCTGGCCGTGCTGATACGCGTCGGCCAGGCTATCGGCGTCGTGCCGACTATCGCGATCGTGATCGGTACGGCTCTCCTCGGCCTGTTAACTCTCCGGCGGCAAGGTTTCGCTATGGCGAGCCAGGCCCGACAGACTCTCGCCAGCGGCTTCCCGGCAGTGTTCTCGGTCGCCGAAGGATCGCTCGTGTTCTTCGCCAGCCTCCTGCTCATTCTGCCTGGCCTCATCGGCGATGTGATCGGCCTCCTGCTCCTGATCCCGCCGATCCGGCGCGTCATCGCGACCTGGAGTCTCGGGCGGTTCGCGCAGGAAGGAGCAGCGAAGGTCAAGGTTTACACGTTCGGGGGGCGCAGCGAAGGGGCGCGGCCGGCCGATCGGAGGCAGCCTCAACGACAAAAGCCGGGTCCGATCATCGAAGGCGATTACAAGCGGATCGACGAGCCACATGAGGACCGTCGCGACAAGTCCGATTGATAAACGAGTGAGGCGGCACACCTGACATAGGCCGCCGTTGCGGCGAACATGCCGCCATGGTAGGCACCGAGCCGACTGCCGCGCATTGCACTGGAGAGACCGCGCCATGGCTGAGCAAGGAAGCAACGGGACCAACGCCCAAGGCGGTTCAGCTGGCGGCCAGCAGTCCTTTCAGGCACGCGTCGTCGGGCAGTATATCAAGGACCTTTCCTTCGAAAACCCGAACGTCACCCGGCTGCTTCAGTCCCCCGGCGACAGCCCGAACCTGAAGCTCGAGGTCAACGTCAACGCCAACCGCGTCGGCCCCGATCTCTATGAGAGCGCGATCGAGCTGACGGCGAATGCGAGCAACAAGGCGGGCGTGATCTACGATCTCGAGCTCGTCTATGCAGGGCTCTTCAAGATCGAGAACGTGCCGCAACAGGCTCTCGAGCCTTTCCTGCTGATCAACTGCCCATCTCTCATTTTTCCGTTCCTGCGCCGGCTTGCAGCCGACCTGACCCGCGAGGGAGGGTTCCCGCCGCTGCTCCTCGATCCGATCGACTTTGCTGGGCTGTACGTCCGCCGCCGGCAGGAAGCCGAGCAGGCTGCGTCAGCCGTCAAGTCCTAACTGGCTTCCACAGGCGGGCCGGGGCCGGTGCCCCGGTTTGCTTACAATCAGTGCTTGGCTTCCTTGGCTGCCAGATAGCGCCGCCAGATCGGATCCTGGCCCAGCGTCTCGACGAACGCGCGGTGCAGCTCTTCGGCGTCCGCGGTCAGACGCGGAGCTAACGG
>JAEZHL010000235.1 GCA_023416575.1 Pseudomonadota bacterium | reverse complement strand
CGCACAAGAAGTTCCTGGCCGAGGCGTACATTCTGACGAAGGACGAGGGTGGTCGCCACACGCCGTTCTTCAAGAACTATCGTCCTCAGTTCTACTTCCGGACGACGGACGTGACGGGTGTCGTGACGCTGCCCGAGGGCACCGAGATGGTGATGCCTGGTGACAACGTTGCGATGAACGTTGAGCTGATCACACCGATCGCGATGGAGGAGAAGCAGCGCTTCGCCATCCGCGAAGGCGGCCGTACGGTCGGCGCCGGCGTCGTCACTAAAATCGTGGAATAAGAGGCGGGGTAGGAAGATTGGCGGCAGCTGCGCCGCCACCCGGACCGCGAGTTTAGGTGGGGGCGCGCGAGAGCGCTTCCGATTTGAGGAGGCGCTCGCCGCAATCGGTGAGTGAAGATCATGAACGGCCAGAACATACGTATCCGGCTCAAAGCGTTCGACCATCGCGTGCTCGATGCGTCGACGCGGGAGATCGTAAATACGGCGAAACGCACTGGCGCCGAAGTACGCGGGCCGATCCCGCTGCCGACGCGCAAGGAGCGGTTTACGGTGAACCGGTCTCCGCATATCGACAAGAAGAGCCGCGAGCAGTTCGAGATGCGCACCCACAAGCGTCTGCTCGATATCGTCGATCCGACGCCGCAGACGGTGGACGCACTGATGAAGCTCGACTTGGCCGCTGGCGTCGACGTCGAGATCAAGCTCTAGAGGACCTGGGTCCTCTGCACCGGATTACCGGTAGCACGACCCCGAAGAGGAAGGACCGCACGCGATGCGCTCCGGATTGATCGCACAGAAGCTCGGAATGACCCGCGTTTTCACCGACGGGGGTGAGCATATCCCTGTGACCGTGCTCAAGGTTGACAACTGTCAGGTCGTCGCCCACCGCACTTCTGAAAAGAACGGCTATACGGCCATCCAACTTGGCGCGGGCCGTCGTAAGCCGACACACGTGACCAAGGCTGAGCGGCAGAATTTTGCAATCGCCAAGGTTGAGCCCAAGCGGAAGGTCGTGGAGTTCCGGGTTTCGCCCGAGAACCTCATTGACGTCGGCGCGGAACTCACGGCTGACCATTTCATCCCGGGACAGTTGGTGGACGTCACTGGCACCAACCAGGGCAAGGGATTCCAGGGTGCAATGCGGCGCTGGAACTTCGGCGGTATGCGCGCTACGCACGGTGTCTCGATCGTGCACCGCAGCCACGGCTCGACCGGTCAGCGCCAGGATCCCGGCAAGGTCTTCAAGGGAAAGAAGATGGCCGGACACTGGGGGAACGAGCGCGTTACTACGCAGAACCTCGTCGTGGTCAAGACTGACGTCGAGAGAGGACTGCTGATGGTGAAGGGTGCGGTGCCAGGTCACAAAGGTGGCTGGGTGCTGATCCGTGACGCTGTCAAGCAGCCGCTGCCGGCTGACGCGCCGAAGCCGGGTGCCTTCAAGAAGCCGGCCGAGCCGGCCGCCGCCAATCAGGAGTGAGCGTCATGCAAGCGAACGTGACGACGCTGGATGCGACAACGGCGGGCTCAGTCGAGCTCGACGACGCAATCTACGGTCTCGAGCCGCGCCAGGACATCCTTCACCGGATGGTGCGGTATCAGCAACTGAAGCGGATGGCGGGTACCCACCACGCGCAGGACCGTTCAGAAGTGAACGTGACTGGCAAGAAGGTATACCGCCAGAAGGGAACTGGTGGTGCTCGCCACGGCGACAAGTCGGTGCCGCAATGGCGTGGTGGTGGTAAGGCGTTCGGGCCTAAGCCTCGCAGCCATGCCATCGACCTGCCGAAGAAGGTGCGCGCACTCGCTCTTCGCCACGCTTTGTCAGCGAAGGCAAAAGCTGGTGAGATCGTGGTGCTGGAGAAGGCAGAGTCGACGGATGGGAAGACGAAGTCGCTGAAGGAGGCTTTTCGGAAGCTCGAGCTTTCGAATGCTCTCATCATCGGCGGCGCCGAACTGGAACCAGGCTTCGCGAAGGCGGCGCGGAACATTCCGAACATCGACGTTCTGCCGGTCCAGGGCATCAACGTCTACGACATCCTGCGCCGTCGTAAGCTTGTGCTGACGAAGGCGGCCGTCGAGGCGCTGGAGGCGCGGTTCAAATGAATAAGATCGATAGCTACGACGTTATTGTCGCTCCGGTCGTGACCGAAAAGTCCACGATGGCCTCGGAGTTCAACAAGGTCGTTTTCAAGGTTCGCTCGGAGGCGTCGAAGCCTGACATCAAGTCGGCCGTCGAGCAGTTGTTCAACGTCAAGGTGAAGTCCGTCAACACGCTGGTGCGGAAGGGCAAGCTGAAGCAGTTTCGCGGTCGGCGGGCGATTCAGAGCGACGTTAAAAAGGCCATCGTGACGCTCGAGGAAGGCCACTCGATCGACATCACGACGGGCCTCTAAGGAGCAGTTTCATGGCACTCAAGACATTTCGTCCGACGTCGCCTGGCATGCGCCACTTGGTGCTGGTCGACCGTCGCCAGCTCTGGAAAGGCGCCCCCGTCAAGATGTTGACCGAGGGCCTGACCAAGACGGGCGGCCGCAACAACGATGGGCGGATTACGACTCGCCATATTGGCGGTGGACACAAGCGGACGTACCGTCTGATTGACTTCCGTCGCCGTCGGTTCGATCAGAATGCCACGGTCGAACGCCTCGAGTATGATCCGAACCGGTCGGCCTTCATTGCGCTGCTGAAGTACGAGGATGGACAGCAGTCTTATATCCTCGCTCCGCAGCGGCTGGCGGTCGGCGACACGGTCGTCTCTGGAGAGAAGGTCGACGTAAAGCCTGGCAATGCGATGCCGCTCAGCAGCATGCCCATTGGCACGATCGTGCACAATGTCGAGCTGAAGCCGGGCCGGGGCGGCCAGATTGCCCGCTCTGCAGGTGCCTATGTGCAACTCGTCGGTCGTGATGCGGGCTGGGCTATTTTGAAGCTCAACTCGGGGGAGACCCGGCGGGTTCGCGCCGAGTGCATGGCCACAGTTGGTGCTGTCTCAAACCCGGACCATTCCAACCAGGTGATCGGCAAGGCCGGTCGCAAGCGTTGGCTGGGCGTGCGTCCGACGGTCCGCTCGGTGATGATGAACCCGGTTGATCACCCGAACGGTGGCCGTACCAAGGGTGGTAAGCACTGGGCGACGCCTTGGGGCAAGCCGACCAAGGGTGCGCGCACCCGCAAGAACAAGGCAACCGAGAAGTACATCATCCGCAGCCGCCACAAGGGCAAGTAAGGCGGTAAAAGGAGACACTACGTGGCACGCTCAGTTTGGAAAGGCCCGTTCGTCGACGGCTATCTGCTGAAGAAGGCAGAGAAAGTTCGTTCGTCGGGCCGCAATGAGATCATCAAGATCTGGAGCCGGCGCTCGACAATCCTGCCGCAGTTTGTCGGGTTGACGTTCGGTGTCTACAACGGCCACAAGCACATTCCTGTGTCCGTCAACGAGGACATGATCGGACACAAGTTTGGCGAGTTCGCGCCAACGCGTACGTTTCATGGCCACGGCGGCGACCGCAAGGCGCAGCGAAAGTAGCGGCGAGGAGAGAGGATAATGGGCAAGCCCAAGCGTGAGCGCAGCCTCGCCGAGAATGAGGCGAAGGCGGTAGCTCGCAACCTGCGGGTATCGCCGCAGAAACTGAACCTCGTCGCGGGAATGATCCGTGGCAAGAAGGTGAATGCGGCGCTGGCGGATCTCGAGTTTGCGCGGAAGCGCATCGCGATTGACGTGCGGAAGTGCGTGATGTCCGCGGTGGCGAACGCTGAGAATAACCACGGACTCGACGTCGACACGCTCGTCGTCGCCGAGGCTTATGTCGGCAAAAACCTCGTCATGAAACGATTTCATGCGCGTGGTCGCGGTCGCAGCAGCAAGATCCTGAAGCCATTCTCCCAGATCACCGTCGTCGTGCGGGAGGTCCAGGAAAAGGCGGCCGAGGCAAAGGAGGCCTAGAGTATGGGTCACAAAGTCAATCCCGTCGGCCTCCGCGTCGGCATCAACCGGACCTGGGATAGCCGCTGGTTCGCTGGCCGTGGCGAATACGGCAAACTGCTTCATGAGGATCGCGCGATCCGCACGCAGATCCTGAAGCAGCAGCGTCAGGCTGGTATTTCAAAGGTGGTTATCGAGCGCCCGCACAAGAAGTGCCGGGTGACGGTGCACACTGCGCGCCCGGGCGTGTTGATCGGCAAGAAGGGTGCTGACATCGAGAAGATGCGCGCCGATTTGTCGAAGCTGACCTCGTCTGAGGTTCACCTCAACATCGTCGAGGTGCGGAAACCCGAGATCGACGCGACGCTGGTGGCGGAAGGCATCGCCCAGCAGCTTGAGCGCCGCGTTGCGTTCCGTCGCGCAATGAAGCGAGCCGTGCAGTCGGCGCTTCGGCTCGGCGCGCAGGGCATCCGTATCAACGTGGCCGGTCGCCTCGGCGGCGCTGAGATCGCGCGCACGGAATGGTACCGCGAAGGCCGGGTGCCGCTGCACACGCTGCGCGCCGACGTTGACTTCGGTTACGGGCTTGCTCAGACAGCCTATGGCGTCATCGGCGTCAAGGTTTGGATCTACAAGGGCGAGATCATGGAGCATGATCCGATGGCTGCCGAGCGGCGTGCCCTCGACATGCAGGAGGGCGGCGGTGGTGGCCGCAGGCGCGATGGCGACCGCGATCGTGGAGATCGTGGCGAGCGGGCTGAGCGCACCTGACGCTTTGCGAGGAAGACGATCATGCTGCAACCGAAACGCACGAAGTTCCGCAAGGCGCACAAGGGCCGCATTCATGGCCAAGCCAAGGGCGGTACCACGCTTAACTTTGGGTCGCACGGCCTGAAGGCAGTTGAGCCGGAGCGGGTCACCGCGCGCCAGATCGAGGCGGCTCGGCGCGCGATCACGCGTCACATGAAGCGCGCCGGGCGGGTCTGGATCCGCATTTTCCCCGACGTGCCGGTGTCTAAAAAGCCGGCCGAGGTGCGGATGGGATCCGGTAAGGGTTCGCCTGAGCTGTGGGTCTGCCGCGTGAAGCCTGGCCGGATCATGTTCGAGCTCGATGGCGTGCCCGACGAGCTTGCGCGGGAAGCCTTGGGGCTGGGTGCGGCAAAGCTGCCGATCAAGACGAGAGTGGTTACACGCCTGGGCTGAGGCCAGCAGGCGCCCGGGTTGACGAGAGGGTCGAGAAATGAAGGCGGGCGAGATCAGGGATTTGTCGCTTGACCAGCTGGATGATCAGTTGGTGAAGCTGAAGAAGGAGCAGTTCAATCTGCGCTTCCAGGCCGCCTCGGGACAGCTCGAGAACACGGCGCGCGTGCGTCAGGTGCGCCGCGATATCGCCCGCATTCGGACGATTGCGCGCCAGAAGCAGGCCGGTCAGGCCCAGAGGGATTGAGGAGAGACGAGATGCCGAAGCGCATCCTGCAGGGCGTGGTCGTGTCCGACAAGAACGATAAAACTGTTGTTGTTCAGGTCGAGCGCCGCTACATGCACCCGCTGCTGAAGAAGACCGTGCGCCGGTCCAAGAAGTACCATGCGCATGACGAGGCAAACACTTTCAAGGTGGGCGACGTCGTGCGCATCGAGGAAGGTCGGCCGGTGTCGAAGAATAAGCGGTGGTATGTCATCACCAACGGGAACGCACAGGCGTAGCGGCAGCGGGCGGTAACGCGGGGTGAAGGCGGTAGCCGGTTGTGCGGCGGCGCTTCAGCCGGGCGAGACGAAACCCGAGCTTCTGGCCTGAGCCGAAAGGATTGCTTCGATGATCCAGATGGAAACCAATCTTGACGTCGCCGACAACTCCGGTGCGCGGCGCGTCCAGTGCATCAAGGTGCTTGGCGGTTCCAAGCGGAAGTACGCGACTGTCGGCGACACTATTGTCGTGTCCGTCAAGGAAGCCATTCCGCGTGGCCGAGTAAAGAAGGGGCAGGTGATGAAGGCCGTGATCGTGCGGACCGCGAAGGGCGTTCGTCGCCCCGACGGATCCCTGATCCGCTTCGATCGCAATGCCGCGGTGCTGATCAACCAGCAGGGCGAGCCGGTCGGCACCCGCATTTTCGGGCCGGTTACTCGCGAGTTGCGGGCGAAGAACCACATGAAGATCATTTCCCTGGCGCCGGAGGTGCTTTGATGCCGTCGCTGAAGATCAAAAAAGGTGACCGCGTGGTCGTGCTCACCGGTCGCGACAGTGGCAAGCGCGGCGAAGTCGTTGCCGTGATGCCAAAGGAGAACCGTGCGCTGGTGCGGGGCGTGAATATGGTTCGTCGGCATCAGCGCCAGACGGCCAGCCAGGAAGGCGGAATCGTTTCGAAGGAAGCACCTATTCAGCTTTCTAATCTTGCGATCGAGGACCCGGCCGATGGTCGGCCGACACGCGTCGGTTTCAGGATTCTCGAAGATGGCCGAAAGGTGCGCTTTGCGAAGCGTTCGGGCGAAGTGATCCCGGAGAGGAAGTAAACGATGGCCGAGAAAAAGGCGGCGAAGGGGCCGGCGGCGGCCGGTGCGAAGGGGAAGGGCGGCAAACCCGCAAAGGCTGACGCGCAGGCTAAATCTGCTCAGCCGGCCGATCTGCGCTCGCACACCCGCCCTAAGGACTATAAGCCGAGGCTGAAGGATCATTACGAGAAGGTCGTGCGCGGCCAACTGACTGAGAAGTTCAGCTATCAGAACGTGATGCAGGTGCCCCGCCTCGAGAAGATTGTTCTCAACATGGGGGTGGGCGAGGCTGTTGCTGACCGCAAGAAGGTCGATAGTGCTGCCAACGATTTGGCGCTTATCGCCGGGCAGAAGCCGGTCACCACGCGCGCACGCAAGTCGATCGCCACCTTTAAGGTGCGCGAAGGCATGACGCTTGGTGCCAAGGTGACACTGCGGGGCGACCGCATGTACGAGTTCCTGGATCGCCTGGTCACGATCGCGTTGCCGCGTGTGAAGGACTTCCGTGGCCTCAACCCGAAGAGCTTCGACGGTCGTGGCAACTACGCCCTTGGCCTCAAGGAGCACATTGTGTTTCCCGAGATCGACTACGACTAAGTAGATGAGATCTGGGGCATGGACGTGGTCGTTTGCACGACGGCAACATCCGATGATGAGGCGCGCGAATTGCTGCGTGGCTTTAACTTCCCATTCCGCAGCTGAGGGACCTCGGCAGACCAGCCGAAAGGCTCTTAGGAGAGAACATGGCAAAGACGAGCTCGATCGAGAAGAACAGCCGGCGTCGCAAGTTGACG
>JAEZHL010000152.1 GCA_023416575.1 Pseudomonadota bacterium | reverse complement strand
CCGCCGCTGCGTTGCTGCTGTCGTTCGATGATCTCAGCGACACCCGGCAGATGCGCTTCGAGTATCCGGTGCTGATCCTGCTCGCCACGACGGGCATGCTCGTCATGATCTCGGCGGGCGATCTGCTCTCGCTTTATCTTGGCCTCGAGCTGCAGAGCCTCGCGGCCTACGTCCTCGCCTCGATCCGCCGCGATCAGGTGCGCTCGAGCGAGGCGGGACTGAAGTACTTTGTGCTCGGCGCGCTCGCCTCGGGGATGCTGCTCTACGGCGCCTCGCTCGTCTACGGGTTCACCGGCTCGACGAGCTTCGCCACCATCGCGAGTGCGGCCACGGGTGCGTCCGGGGCAGGGGCCAACATCGGTCTGATCTTCGGGCTCGTGTTCGTCCTCGTCGGCCTGGCATTCAAGATCTCCGCCGTGCCGTTCCACATGTGGACGCCCGACGTCTACGAGGGTGCGCCGACACCGGTCGTTGCCTTCTTCGCCTCGGCGACCAAGGTTGCCGCGATGGCACTGCTGGTCCGGCTGTTGCTGACGGCGTTCCAGGGCATGATCCCGCAGTGGCAGCAGGTGATCGTGTTCCTCTCTATCGCCTCGATGCTGCTCGGCTCGTTCGCGGCCATCGGCCAGCGCAACATCAAGCGCCTGATGGCGTACTCGTCGATCGGCCACGTCGGCTTCTCGCTCGTCGGCCTTGCGGCCGCCTCGGCGGAAGGCACACAAGGCGTGATCCTCTACATGGGCGTCTATCTCGTGATGACGCTCGGCACGTTCGCGTGCATTCTGTCGATGCGCCGCTCGGATGGGCCGACTGAGGAGATCGGCGAACTCGCGGGGCTGGCGCAGACCAACCTGCCAATGGCGTTCGTTCTTGGCGCGTTGATGTTCTCGCTGGCTGGCATTCCGCCGTTCGCGGGCTTCTTCGCGAAGTTCTACGTCTTCCTCGCCGCCATCAACTCCGGCCTCTACATGCTGGCGGTCATCGGTGTTCTGACGAGCGTTGTAGCGGCGTACTACTACCTCCGGATCGTCAAGATCATGTTCTTCGACGAGCCGAAGGATGCCTTCCTGCCGGTGCGGGCGAAGGCCGGATTCGTGATGGCGGTGAGCTGCGCGATCGTGCTGCTGGCCTTCATCGTGCCTTACGTGCCGTCCTCGCTCCTCAACGCGGCGGGTTCAGCGGCACGCACGCTGGGATACTGACGGGGGCCAATGCCGCAGGCGGTCCCAGCACTCCCCCCCGGCTACCGGCTCCTCACGTTCAAGGAGCTCGACTCGACCAACGCCGAAGCGATCCGGCTCGCCTGTGCAGGCGAGACCGGGCCGCTTTGGATTCTGGCGGGCGCGCAGACGCTCGGGCGCGGGCGCTCGGGCCGGACCTGGGTGTCGGTTCCGGGAAACCTCTACGCTTCCCTTCTCGTCAGGGTCGACTGCCAGCCGGATGCCATCCATCAGCTGTCCCTGCTCGGAGGTGTCGCAACCTGGGATGCGATCCGCGCGGTCGCGGCCGAGGATGGTCGCGAGCTGCCGGGTCTGCGCCTCAAGTGGCCGAATGACCTGCTGATCGACGGAGCCAAGCTGGTCGGCATCCTGCCCGAGAGCATGGCCGTTCCGGGTGCGGCGGGTGCCTTCCTTGCGGTAATCGGCATCGGCATCAACCTCGCCGGCCATCCTGGCGATCTCGGCCGCGCCGTCACCCATCTTGCCGCCCACGGTTGCCCCACGACGCCGGAGCGGATGCTCGAGGCATTGGCGGTCGCCATGGAAACTTGGCTCGGGCGCTGGAACAACGGCGCCGGGTTTGGCCTCGTGCGTGAGGCATGGCTGCAACGGGCAGGAGCCGTTGGCGAGCCGATGACCGTCAACACCGGCCGGGAGACTGTGGAAGGCAACTTCCTCGGGATCGACGCGGAGGGAGCACTCGTTCTACGAGATCAAGGCGGCATCGACCGCCGCTTTACGTACGGTGATGTGGCGCTGGGGGTGGCTGCGGGCGCGAAGGATCAGCGGTAATGGTGATGAGACGGCGAGGTTCCGGTGGCGCTTCGGGCGCCGACGAGTTCGTGTTCATGGGCCTCGGCGGCCTCGGTGAGATCGGGCTCAACGTCTACCTCTACGGCATGGGTCCTGAAGACGCCCGTCAGTGGCTGATGGTCGATCTCGGCGTGACGTTCGCCGAGGAGAACGAGCCCGGTGTCGATGTCATCCTGCCGGACCTGCGTTTCATCGAGGAGGAGCGGCACGCGCTGGCGGGGATCGTCCTGACCCACGCCCACGAGGACCATCTCGGCGCCGTGATCGATCTGTGGCCGCGGCTGCAGGTCCCCGTCTACGCCACGCCGTTCACCGCCGGCATGCTGCGCTCCAAGATGGCCGAGGACGGCGGCGGCACGAAGATCCCGATCACCGTCGTCGAGATGGGTTCGCGCTTCAAGGTCGGCCCGTTCGATGTCGAGCTCGTCACTATGGCGCACTCGATTCCGGAGCCGTCGGGCGTCGCCATCCGCACGCCACATGGCATCGTGTTCCATACGGGCGACTGGAAGCTCGACCGGATGCCGCTCGTCGGCGATCCGCCGGACGAGGCCAAGATCCGCAGCTTCGCGGACGAGGGCGTGCGGGCACTCATCTGCGATTCGACGAACGCGTTCCGCGAGGGCCGGTCGCCATCCGAGACCGAGGTCGCCGAATCGCTCAGGAAAATCATTTCCGGAGCCAAGCGCCGGGTCGCCGTCACGACCTTCGCATCGAACGTGGCCCGCATCCGCGCCATCGCGGACGCTGCGAGGGCCACACGCCGCCATCTCGTCGTCGCCGGTCGCGCGATGCACCGGGTCATCCAGGTGGCGATGGATACGGGCTATCTGCCCGAGAACTTCCGCTATCTGGATCAACAGCAGTTTAGCTATCTCGATCCGGACGAGGTCCTGATGCTGTGCACCGGGAGCCAGGGCGAGCAGCGCGCGGCGCTGAACCGGATCGCGGAGAACCAGCATCCGGACATCCGCCTCGACAAAGGCGATCTTGTCATCTTCTCCTCGCGCACGATTCCCGGAAACGAGAAGCCGGTCGCGCGCGTGCAGAACAACCTGGCGCTGCTCGGGGTCGACATCATCACCGATGCTGACGCCCTGGTGCACGTCACGGGCCACCCGCGCCGGGATGAGCTGAAGCAGATGTATGCCTGGTTGAACCCGGCGGTCGCGGTGCCGATGCACGGCGAGGCGCGCCATCTCAAGGAGCACGCGTGGCTCGCCCGGGGGGCTGGGGTTCTCGACGTCCATGCGATCCGCAACGGCCAGATGATTCGGCTGGCGCCCGATCCTGTTGCCATCATCGACGATGCGCCGGTCGGCCGCCTCTACCGCGATGGGCGGCTGATCGTGCCGGAGGGCGGCCCTGTGCGGGAGCGGCGCCGGCTCTCGCACGCCGGAATCGTCGCGATCGCCATTGGCATGGGTCCGCGCGGCGAGGTGCTGGGCGAGCCGGAGTTCGCCATGGAAGGCGTGCCGACCGAGACCGCCGACGGCCGGCCGATGGCCGATGTCATCCTCACTGCTGTGGATGGCACGTTGCGCAGCATCCCACCGGCCAAGCGCCGCGACGTGGAGCTCGTCCGGGATGCGGTCCGGCGCGGCGTGCGGGCCGCGGTCGACCAGGTCTGGGGCAAAAAGCCTATTGCCAAGGTCCTCATCACTGTCATGGATAGGAAAGCGTAGGGAACGCACGGCTGGCGCAGCTCACGCCTGGGCTGAGGCACGAGCGCGAGTCATGCGGTGCGCGGTTCACGAGGACCGCGGGTTTGTCGGCAACAAAGACCTCTTGAACAGTCCTCATCAGGGAACATCGCCATGATTGGCCGCCTGAACCATGTGGCTATCGCTGTCAGGGACCTCGATGCCGCCGTGGCGACCTATCGTGACACGCTCGGCGCGGAGGTATCGGCGCCGCTGCCGCAGCCGGCACACGGGGTGACGGTGGTGTTCATCACGCTGCCCAACACAAAGGTCGAGCTGCTGCACCCGCTGGGGAGTGACTCGCCGATCGCGAAGTTTCTCGAGCGGAACCCTGAGGGCGGCATCCACCACGTTTGCTACGAGGTGGACAATATCATCGCGGCGCGCGACCGGCTGAAGGCCAGTGGCGCGCGCGTGCTGGGCGACGGCGAGCCGAAGATCGGCGCGCATGGCAAGCCCGTGCTGTTCTTGCATCCGAAGGACTTCCTCGGGACGCTCGTCGAGCTGGAGCAGGCCTGAGCGACGGGGAAGAAGGGAAACGGTATGAGTCTCACTCTGGGGTTGGCGCTCTACTTCATCATCTGGTGGACCGTATTGTTCGCGGTGCTGCCGATCGGAGTGCGCACACAGGGCGAGGAGGGCACCGTCGTGCCGGGGACGCCAGAGAGCGCGCCGGCCGCGCCAAGGCTGCTGCGGATCCTGGCGCTCAATTCGGTGGTGGCAGCTGCGGTGTTCGGGCTGGTTTGGGTCGTGATCGTCTACCGGCTGGTGACGCTCGACAGCTTGCCCGGATTCCCGTGAGTTGACGTCCATTGGCGTGACTTGCCCGCGGTGATTACCGCACAGCGGCGCAACTTACCGCGACCGTAGCTCCCGGCGATTGCCTGCTGGCCGCGCTTGAAGGGCGAGGGCGGTTGCCTTCGCGAAGCTGATCATCTCGGCTTTACAGCAGCGGCGTTGGCTCGCACGCATGCGAAAGAGCAAGGCTGGACGACCTCGCTCTTTCGCGCTCACAATCTTCAGAACTTTTCCTCCGGCGACGGTGAACCCACATCCCGCCAACAGGATGTGCCGGATGGTGTTTCAGGCCGCAGGGCGCGGTGGCCATGGCGGCTCGCGACTTCCCTTCCCTAGACTTGGGCGCATAGCCGGTTAAGTTCCGGCTTAGACCCCATCTTGACGCCCCGACCATAGCCAACTCGCGGCCATCTGTCACGGCTTTCGATGACTGCTGAGCAAGAAATTGCCAACAGCAGCCGAGCGATCGTGCACTGAGCTAAAATATTGGGCATCTTAGGCATCTCATTGCTTCGGCCGGCAGAACCGGCTATGAGCCCGCAAGGTGCATTCCTCGTGCCGACAGACGCACGTGTTGCGGCGCCTTGAGGCTGCCGGGTACGTGTCACCACAAAGTCCGCCCCGTCCCGTTCAACCGATCCGGTCCTCGTCCCATGCGCCTCTCCCGCTACTTCCTTCCCGTACTTCGCGAGACGCCCAAGGAAGCAGAGATCATCTCCCATCAGCTGATGCTGCGGGCCGGCATGATCCGGCAGGCCAGTGCCGGCATCTATTCATGGCTGCCGATCGGCCTGCGTGTCCTGACGAAGATCGAGCAGATCGTGCGCGAGGAGCAGAACCGCGCCGGGGCCATCGAGGTCCTGATGCCGACCATTCAGTCGGCGGATCTTTGGCGCCAGTCGGGCCGCTACGAGGCCTATGGCAAGGAGATGCTGCGGATCGTCGATCGGCATGAGCGCGAGATGCTCTATGGTCCGACGAACGAGGAGCTCATCACGCAGATCTTCCGCGAGGCTGTCCGCAGCTACAAGGATCTGCCGCGCAACCTCTACCACATCCAGTGGAAGTTCCGGGACGAGATCCGTCCCCGTTTCGGCGTCATGCGCGGCCGCGAGTTCCTGATGAAGGACGCCTATTCGTTCGACCTGACTCCGGAGGCGGGCCGGCTCGCCTACAACCGCATGTTTACGGCCTACCTGCGCACCTTCGCCCGCATGGGTCTGCAGTCGATCCCCATGGCGGCCGAGGCAGGGCCGATCGGTGGCGATCTGAGCCACGAGTTCATCATCCTCGCCGACACGGGCGAGAGCCAGGTCTTCTGCGACAAGGGACTGCTCGAGGGCGCCATTCCTGCGGCCGACACGGATTTCGATGGGGACCTGGAGCCCATCGTCAAGGCATGGACCTCGCTTTACGCCGCCACTGACGAGAAGCACGATCCGGAGCGCTTCGCGCGCGAGGTGCCGGCCGACAGGCAGGTGACGGCGCGCGGCATCGAGGTCGGCCACATCTTCTTCTTCGGTACGAAGTATTCGGAGCCGATGGACTGCCGCGTGCAGGGGCCGGACGGGAAGATGGTCACCATCCAGATGGGATCCTACGGCGTTGGCGTGTCGCGCCTCGTCGGGGCCATCATCGAGGCTTGTCACGACGATGCCGGAATCGTCTGGCCAGTTCCCGTGGCACCTTTTGAGGTTGGCCTCATCAACCTGAAGGCGGGCGATGCGGCGACGGATGAGGCTTGCAGGAAGGCCTACGAGCAGCTCGCCAATGCCGGGATCGAGACCCTTTACGACGACACCGACGAGCGACCGGGAGCGAAGTTCGCGACCATGGACCTGATCGGGCTGCCCTATCAGCTGATCATCGGCCCCAAGGGCCTGAAGAGCGGCGAGGTGGAGCTCAAGCATCGTCAGAGTGGCGAGCGGGAGAGCCTGCCTCTGGAGGCGGCCGTGGCGCGCGTCATCGATGTCGTCCGCAGCCAGCGCATGCTGGCCTGATTTCAGGAGCGCCGATGCGCGGCATGGGTGCTTCCACAACGATGGCGTCGCGAGATCGGTGGCGCGGGCGGCCGGGTTCGGCAGCGGGAGGGCAGAGGGCATGAAAAGCTCGGTGGACACGCGGCCCTTCTCGCCATTCGAGTGGATGCTGGCTCTGCGTTATCTCAGGGCCCGCCGCAAGGAAGGCTTCATCTCGGTCATCGCTGGCTTCTCGTTCGTCGGCATCCTGCTCGGCGTCGCCACGCTGATCATCGTGATGGCCGTTATGAACGGCTTCCGCAATCAGCTGTTCGAGAAGATCCTCGGCATCAACGGCCACGCCGTCGTCTACAAGATGGCGGGCACGGGGCCGCTCAACGATTACCCCGATGTCACGCGTCGGCTGCAGCGGGCGACCGGCGTCACGCACGTCGTGCCGCTGATCGAGGGCCAGGTGATGGTGTCCTCGCCGGTGCAGGCCCTGGGTGCCTACGTGCGCGGCATCTCGGAGGAAGGGCTGACCTCGCTGCCGCTGGTGTTCAATAACGTCATCCAGGGCAGCCTGCAGGGCTTCGACGGTCAGCAGGGGGTCGCGGTCGGCAGCCGGCTGGCGAACTCACTCGGCTTGCGGCTCGGCGATGCGGTGACGCTCGTGTCGCCGCGAGGGAGTTCGACGCCATTCGGCACCGCGCCGCGCACGAAGCACTACCCGATCGTCGCCATCTTCGAGATGGGGATGGCCGAGTACGACCGCACCATGCTGTTCATGCCGCTGGCCGAGGCGCAGCGGTACTTCTCCCGCGGCGATCAGGTCGACGTTCTCGAGGTCATGGTCAAGGACCCGGAGCGGATCGACGAGTACATGGAGACAATGCGCGCGGCCCTGGGTGAGGGCTTCACCATTACGGATTGGCGCCAGCGCAATCAGACCTTCTTCACCGTGCTCGAGGTGGAGCGCACGGTGATGTTCATCATCCTGTCGCTGATCGTAATCGTGGCCGCGCTCAACATCATCTCTGGGCTGATGATGCTGGTGAAGGACAAGGGGCGCGACATTGCCATTTTGCGCACCATGGGCGCCACGAAGGGTGCCATGATGCGGGTTTTTCTGATCACCGGGGCGTCGATCGGTGTCGTGGGCACGCTGGCCGGGCTGATCATCGGCGTCATTTTTTGCCTCAACATCGAAAGCATCCGCCAATTCGTGCAGTGGATGACCGGCACGACGCTGATGGATCCGACCGTCTATTATCTCTCGCGGCTTCCCGCAGACATCGACGTGGGTGAGACGGCCTCGATCGTCGTCATGGCGCTGGTGCTGTCGCTGTTGGCGACGCTTTACCCATCCTGGCGGGCGTCCCGCCTCGATCCCGTCGAGGCGCTGAGATACGAATGATGGGGGTTCCGTGCAGGAGATGAGCCACAGGCCGGTGCTGCAGCTTTCTGCGCTGACCCGCACCTACCGGCAGGGCGGGCGCGAGATCCGCGTGCTCGCCGGTGCGCAGGCCGAGCTTTATCCCGGGGAGGCGGTGGCGCTCGTCGGTCCTTCCGGCGCCGGCAAGTCGACATTGCTGCACATCGCGGGGCTGCTCGAGTCGCCGGACAGCGGCCGCGTGATGATCGACGGCCAGGACTGCTCCCGCATGTCGGATACCGAGCGCACGCGGGTGCGGCGGGCCAGCATGGGGTTCGTCTACCAGTTCCACCAGCTGCTGCCGGAATTCTCGGCGCTGGAAAACGTCGTCATTCCGCAGTTGATCCGTGGCCGCTCGCGCCGGCAGGCCGAGGCGCGCGCGCGCGACATGCTGGCTGCCCTGGGGCTCGGCCAGCGCCTCGATCACCGGCCGGCGGAGCTGTCCGGCGGCGAGCAGCAGCGGACAGCCATCTGCCGGGCTCTGGCGAACTCGCCGAAGTTGCTCCTGGCCGACGAGCCGACCGGCAACCTCGATCCCAGCACGGCGGAGCATGTGTTCACAGAGCTGATCGAACTCGTGGTGCGCACCGGCGTCGCGGCCCTCATCGCCACCCACAACATGGAGCTGGCAGCCCGCATGCATCGCGTGCTGCGGCTCGAGAACGGCGTGCTGGTCGAGATCGCGCCGGGAGCGGTGTTCTAGCGGCCTGCGGGGGCAGATGCGGGGTGCCCGGGTTTTCCGACCCGGCGGTCCCCCGACGGATCAGAGAAATTCCCGACCCTGACACGCTCACGGTCAATCCATGATGTGGCCACCGTCATAGGCGGCGGCGATGCGGCCGAGGGCGGACCGGAAGCGGTCTGAATCCATCAGCTGCCGCATGACCTCAGACCGATCGCCCGAAGCATGCGGCCGAGGCGAGGGGCCCGGAAACTCCGCCGCCCCGAACAAGAGGCCCGCCACCTCCTGCAGCTCCGCGCCGTCGGCCTCATCGAGACGCGCGGTGAGCAGTTTTGACAGCAACCCGGGATCAAGGGTCG
>JAEZHL010000091.1 GCA_023416575.1 Pseudomonadota bacterium | reverse complement strand
GTGCGGCCCGACCATTCCTCGAACAGGCCCGGTGGCGGTGTCTCGCCAGCGATCAGCCCATGCCGCAGCGGACCCAGCGCCGCGCGGTCGACATCCGCGTAGCGCAGCATCTGCCGGTAGAGCGACGGCACCGCCGCGAAGATCGTCGCCCCAGCCGATCGGATGAGACGTGGCCACACGGCCGGGTCCTTGGGACCGGTGTAGACGATCGCCGTCGCGCCGTTGGCCCAGGGGTCCGTGAGCCCGGTGCCGAGGGTATAAGTCCAGTTGAAGGCCCCCGCGTGCAGCACGCGATCGTTCGGCCCGATGCCGTACCAGCCCTCGTACATCGGCCGCCGGCCCCAGGCCGCGCGCTGGGCGTGAAGGACGCCCTTGGGCCGCGAGGTCGTGCCGGAGGTGTAGATCAGATATCCGGGATCATCGCACGCGGTGTCGGCATACGCCCCCGGTGCGTGCGCCGCCATGGCCCGCACCGCGTCGCTTCCAAAAACGCGCACCGCGGCCGGAATGTCGCTCAAGGGCAATCCGTCAGCAAGCGCGATCGCGGACGCGCCGCTATCCTCGAGGAGGAAGGCCGCCTCATGATCCGTCAGCTGGCTCGATGTCGGCAGCGGGACGTATCCCCCGGCGATGGCGCCGAAGAACAGCAGCGCATAGGAGCTGGTATTCTCGAGCCGGATCATCAGCCGGGAGCCGGGCTCCAATCCCTCGGCCCGGAGCGCGGCGGCGATGCCCAGCACGGCCCGCTCGATACCCGCGAACGTCCAAACCTCGGCGGGTGGCTCGGAGGGATCCGAGATGACGATCAGCGCGGGCTTGTCGGGGTTGGAAGCGGCCGCGCGCCCGATGCAATAGGCCGCCATATTGAAGCGCGGGGGCGGCAGAGCCGCCCGGTATCCTGGGAGCTGCGGCTCCTCATTCACTGCGACTCTCCGGCCTGCCACCACGTATCGAAGTCAGTGCCTAGGAGAGCCGTCCTCTCGGGCGCATGCAAGTGCGACCAGTGGGCGATCCACTGCTTTGGGATATGAAACAGCGGGATGACATAGTCGCCGGACAGCAGCACCCGGTCGAACGCCCGTACGGCCGCCGTCAGGTCCTCGTAGGTGCGCGCCGTGAGTAGCGCCTCGATCATGGCATCGGCAGCAGGATTTTTGACCCCGGCGTAGTTGAGGCTGCCCTCGGTGTCGGCCGCACGCGACGACCAGCGGTTGATCTGCTCGTTGCCCGGCGACAGCGACGCACCCCAGGTCCACTGGATCATGTCGAAATCGAAGGACTTGAGCCGCGCCCAGTACTGCGCCGAGTCCACCTGGCGGATGTTCACCACGATCCCCAGGCGCTCCAGCATGCCGGCATAGCTCAGCATCAGCCGCTCCTGTCCGCGCGTCGACGCCAGGAACTCGAAGGCGAGCGGCGCGCCCGTCTTGGTGTTGACGAGCGTCCGACCCTTGAGCTCATAGCCCGCAGCCGACAGCAGGTTGTAGGCTTCCCTGAGCGCCGCGCGGTTGTTGCCCGAGCCATCGCCCTCGGGCAGGCGTGCGCGCCCCTCGAGGCCGTCGGCATCGACGGCTCCGCCGAACGGCGCCAGCAACGTGCGCTCCTCGGCCGAGACCGGCTGACCGGTCGAGGCCAGCACCGAGCGGTCGAAATAGCTGTCGGTGCGCGTATAAAGGCCGTGGAAGAGGCTGCGGTTGATCCATTCCGCGTCGAACATCAGGGCCAGTGCCCGCCGCACGCGCTGGTCGGCGAACATCGGCCGGCGCGTATTGAAGACGAGGCCAGTCATGCCGGCCGGCGCACCCGTCTGGAACTCGCTCTTGATCACGCGACCGTCGGCGACGGCCTGGAAGCTGTAGCCTTCGGCCCAGCGCGCCGGATCGTCCTCGGCGCGGGCATCGATCTGGCCCGCCTTGAAGGCTTCAAAGAGGCTCGAAGAATCGCGGTAGAAATCGACCTTGATCTCATCGAAGTTGTAGCGCCCGCGCAGGATCGGCAGATCCTTGGCCCAGTGGTCGGGGTTCCGCCGGAACACCACCGTCCGCCCCGGCTCGATGGTCGAGATCACATACGGCCCGCTGCCGACGGGCGGCTCGAGGCTCGTGCGCTCGAAGCGCTCGGGCGTCATGACGTGCTTGGGCAGGATCGGCATCAGCCCGAGAATGAGCGGAATTTCCCTGTCGCCGCCGTCCTTGAAGGTGAAGCGGACGGCATGGGGCCCGATCTCCTCGACCTTGTCCACCTTCGCATAATAGGAGCGGTGATAGGGCCAGCCCTTTTCCTTCAGCAGCGCGTGCGAGTGGATGACGTCCGCCGGCGTGATCGGATGGCCGTCGGAGAACCGCGCCTCGGGCCTGAGATGGAAGGTGATGGAGCTGCGGTCGTCAGGGACCTCGACCCGCTCCGCAATGAGCCCGTAGAGCGTAAACGGCTCGTCCTGCGAGCGCGCCATAAGGCTCTCGTAGACGTATTCGCGCACTCCCGAGGGCGTCACGCCGCGGATGATGAATGGGTTCAGGCTGTCGAACGAGCCCAGTGCCCCGAGCCGCAGGCGGCCGCCCTTGGGTGCGTCAGGATTGACGTAGGGCAGATGCTCGAAATCAGCCGGCAGAGCTGGCTCGCCGTGCATGGCGATACCGTGCACGCCGGCAGCAAAGGCCGGTGCAGGCGACAACGCGGCCACAATGGTCGCGAAAGCTACGAAAATGATCAAACGCATTCCAGCTGCTATGTGGTTTCGCCTAATCGGGCGTGCTGTCCCCGAGCCGCCGCACTTAAGTTGCAGCCTCTACCATAATTGGGGCGCAAAATGACCAAAACATCCCCTGCGACGTTGCGACTTTGCCACTCCCCCGCCCAGCGGCATGAGCCCTGAAAGGCGCCTCGGCCGGGCGGCCACGGGATTGCCGTAATCGGGTTCTTAGTCGCGCGACGGGCAGACGTCGGAAGCGGACGGGCCGGCGGCGCCGCAGTTGCGCCGGTATCGAAGGGGCGGGCGGGCCGGACCCGCTCACAACAGAGGGTCGGGAACAGACGATGGCGAATTCAGGTTGGCTCGCAGGAGGCGCCGTTCGCGCCGTGACGGGCGTGGCGGTAGCGTTGGGTCTGCAGATGGCGATCTCCGGCACCGCACTGGCCCAGCAACCCAAGGCCCAGCCCAAGGGTCAGGCCGCCGCACCGGCTGCGAAGCAGGACGCCGGAGCCCAGACCGCCTGGGTCAAGCTCTGCGAGAAGGCGGATCTGGCGCGCCGCGACAAGGACGGCAAGGAGATCCGCGAGCAGAAGGACATCTGCCTCACCCATCACGAGCGCCTTGACGGCAACACGGGCATGGTCCTCGTTTCGGCCGCCATTCGCGACGTGGAGGGCATGGACAAGGATCACCTGATGGTGATGGTTCCCCTCGGCATGGCCATCCCGCCCGGCCTGAAAGCCGCGGTCTACACCAAGGAGCAGTGGGCGAAGGCGCAGAAGAACGAAAAAATCGACGAGAAGCAGCTGAAGCCGATCTCGCTGCACTACTCGCTCTGTCATCCGGCCGGATGCACCGCCGAGATCGAGGCGAGCAAGGAAATCGTCGATTCCATGAAGACCGGCGGCGGGCTGATGGTGCTCGCAATCAACACCAATGGTCAGCCGATCGCCTTCCCCGTGCCGCTCGACGGCTTCGCGGCCGCCCACGCCGGCGCCCCGGTCGACAACAAGGCCTACGCCGAGGCGCGCGGGCAGCTCATGCAGCAGATCCGCCAGCGGCAGGCGGAGCTGATGAAGCAGTATCAGGAAAAGCAGAAGCAGCAGCCGGCCGCTGCCGAGAAGAAGAAGTAAGCAGCACTCTGGGCTTGCTCTCACCCATCGTCCCGGATGCGCCGCGGTATGAATTCAGCGGTGTCATCCGGGATTTTGCTGACAGGTCGGCCATAGGCACAGAGCCCGCCGTCGCAAGCTAATTTTGGACATCGCACCCGGAATTCTTGCCAGCTTCCCGCCGTCCGGGTAGACGTCTATCAGCACATCAAGAGTTGGGGCGACGCCCAACGCCAACCTGCCGCTCCGGGCAAGGTGGCACTCCCTCGCGGGAGGATGTGGCCGGACCGGCAATTATACGGATCAAGCCACACGCGTCTGTCCCGCCATCGAGGGAATGACGCGAGAATGCCAATCAAAATCCAAGACGACCTGCCCGCGCGCCAAGTCCTCGAGGCAGAAGGCGTCATGGTGATGCGCGAAACAGATGCCGTGCGGCAGGACATCCGGCCGCTGAGGATCGGCCTGCTCAACCTGATGCCGAACAAGATCGCGACCGAGATCCAGATCGCGAGATTGCTCGGGGCGACGCTGCTCCAGATCGAGCTGACATTGGTCCGCATCTCGGATCACGTCGCGCGCAACACGCCTGCCGATCACATGGTGTCGTTCTATCGGCCATGGGCCGCAATCGAGGGCGAGCGCTTCGACGGCTTTGTGATCACCGGCGCCCCCGTCGAGCACCTGCCCTACGAACACGTGACCTATTGGGACGAGCTCCGCCGTGTCTTCGATTGGACACAGACGCACGTCCATAGGTGCTTCACGATCTGCTGGGCCGCGCAGGCGGCGTTGCACCACTTCCACGGTCTGCCCAAGCATGCCCTGCCGCAGAAGGCATTCGGCATCTTCCGGCAGCAGATCCGCGCGCCGGCCTCACCCTACCTGCGCGGCTTCTCTGACGATTTCTGCGTTCCGGTGTCCCGCTGGACAGAAATCCGCAAGGCTGACATCCCAACCGACAGTGGTTTGATCATCCTCGCGGAGAGTGCGGAGACGGGCCCGTGCCTGCTCGACGACAGACGGCATCGGGCGCTGCACATGTTCAATCACGTCGAATACGACACGACGTCGCTCGCCGACGAATACTTCCGAGATCTCCGCAGCCGAGACGACGTGGCCATGCCGATCAACTATTTTCCGAACGACGATCCGGCCTTGCCGCCGCAGAACCGGTGGCGCAGCCACGCGCATCTGCTGTTCGCAAACTGGATCAATGAGATGTACCAGACGACGCCGTTCGATATCGCGCAGATCGGGCGCTGATCGACGTGATCTGACCGCCACCCATGGGCCATGTGGTCCATTGGGCGCGCGCTGCCCCTTCTTGAAGTGCGCCAAAAACAAAACTCGCGCGCAGAACCCGGTTCCGCGCGCGAGCCATGAAGACGTCCGGGGCCTTGCGGCCTGTGCCGGCGTGTTACCGCGTGCCGCTGACGGCAGCGGCGACCTCGGCCGCGAAGTCCTCTTCCTTCTTGTCGATGCCCTCGCCCAGGGCGTAGCGGACGAAGCCGGTGATGCGGATCGGAGCGCCGACGGATCCAGCCGCTTCCTTCACCGCCTCTTCCACCGTCGCCTTGCCGTCGATGACGAACACCTGCTGCGTCAGCACGACCTGCTGGAAGAACTCCTTGCGCAGGCGACCTTCGGCCATCTTCTCGATGATGTCCTGCGGCTTGCCCGTGGCCTTGGCTTGCTCGACATAGATCTGGCGCTCGCGCTCGATGACCGCGGGGTCGAGATCCTCGACCGTCACAGCGAGCGGCGCCGCAGCGGCGATGTGCATGGCGACCTGGCGGCCGAACTCAGCCAGCTTCTCCTTGTCGCCCGTGCTCTCGAGCGCGACCAGCACGCCCATCTTGCCGAGGCCCTCGGCTACCCGGTTGTGCACGTAGTCAACGACGATGCCATCGGCAGTCGCGCGCAGCTCGGCGGTACGGCGCACGCTCATGTTCTCGCCGATGGTGGCGATCATCTCCTTGACGTGGTCTTCGACGGAAATGGTCTTACCGGGGAACGGCATCGCCAGCAGACGGGAAAGATCACCGCCGGCCTGGAGCGCCAGCTTGGAGATATCGCGCACCATGTCCTGGAACTGGGCGTTGCGCGCGACGAAGTCCGTCTCGGAGTTCACCTCGACCATGGTGCCGACCGGACCACCGACCGCAACGCCGATCAGACCCTCGGCTGCGACACGGCCCGACTTCTTGGCAGCCTTGGACAGGCCCTTCTTGCGCAGCCAATCGACCGACGCCTCGATGTCACCGTTGTTCTCGGTCAGCGCCTGCTTGCAGTCCATCATGCCCGCGCCGGTCTTATCGCGGAGCTCTTTGACCATGGCGGCTGAGATCGTCGTCATGTGCGGACCCTCTCGGGTTGGCAGGGCCGCTGCAGTGGCGGACCTGCGGGATTGAACTGGCAGGCGCGTTCTGGCCTCGCGCGCCTGCCGGGAGAATACCTGGATCTCGGGGCCCGATATGCTTGGGGCCCCAGGTCGCGGCTCAGACCGCGGCGACCTCAACCAGCTTCTTGGCCTGGCCGACCCAATCGTCCTTCTCGACCTGGCCCTTCAGTCTGAGCTGACGGTCGAGCGACTGCATGCTGCCCGCATCGAGATCGGCGATCTGCCAGAAATGGAAAACGCCGAGATCATTGAGCCGTTGCTCGAGCTTCGGAGTGACCCCGCTGATCCGCTTGAGATCGTCGGGCTCGCCACGCGGTGCCTCGATACCCTTGAAGGTGGCAGCCGGAATTTCCTCAGCAAGCGGCGACTCGGCGGCACCGAGGTCGATGCCCGAAGCAGCCTGACCGCGCTGGATTCCATCGATGGCGGCGCGTGCGACGAGATCGCAATAGAGCGTGATCGCGCGGCCGGCATCGTCGTTGCCAGGAATCGGGAAGTCGATGTTGTCCGGGTCGCAGTTGGTGTCCACCACCGCCACGATCGGGATCCCGAGCTTCTTTGCCTCCTGGATAGCGATCTGCTCCTTGTTCGTGTCGAGCACGAACAGCAGGTCCGGCGTGCCGCCCATCTCCTTGATGCCGCCCAGCGCCTGGTTGAGCTTGTCGCGCTCACGCGACAGGTTCAGCACCTCTTTCTTGGTGCGGCCCTGCGGATCGGCAAGAATTTCCTCGAGCTGGCGCAGGCGACGGATCGACTGAGAGATGGTCTTCCAGTTGGTCAGCGTGCCGCCGAGCCAGCGATGATTGATGTAGTACTGAGCCGACCGCTTCGCCGCCTCGGCGATGGCCTCCGACGCCTGACGCTTGGTGCCGACGAACAGCACGCGGCCGCCCTGGGCGACGGTGTCGGAGATCTTGACCAGTGCCTGATGCAGCAGCGGCACCGTCTGGGTCAGGTCGACGATGTGGATCTTGTTGCGGACGCCGTAAATGAACGGGCCCATTTTCGGGTTCCAGCGATGGGCCTGGTGACCGAAGTGAACGCCAGCCTCGAGGAGCTGACGCATGTTGAACGTTGGCAGCATAGTCTCTCTCGTTTTCCGGTTGCACCTCCGCGGACCGAGAAGGGACGCCACCTCAGACGCGAGGCAACGATCCCACCGGAGCGCAATCGACGGGGCTTTCAATCCGTCGCAGCGCGATGATCCGCGTGTGGAATGGGCCCGCATGTAACGAGAGTTGCGCCGAATTGCAAGGGCGGATTGGCAGCAATGGCCGGAACGACGGCCATTTTCGGACGTTGCCACCCTATGACGACACGGGATGAACGAGCCCACCCAAACCCGAATGCCTCGGGGCGCAACGCCCACGCGAATGAGGCGCGAGGATCTGGCTTGGGATCTGGCCCCGAATCGAACGAGGTTAAAACGCACCTGATCTGGCGCGTTTATGACGCATTCCAGCAGGACCGAGTTCTCCTGATCGCTGCCGGCGTCACCTATTTTGGCCTGCTTGCCCTCTTCCCGGCCCTGGCGGCGCTCGTTTCGCTTTTCGGCCTTTTCGCCAACCCGCAATCGATCACCGATGAGATGACGACCCTGGAGGGTGTGGTTCCGGGAGGGGCCATCGCGGTCATCAAGGAGCAGATAGGACGTATTCAAGCGCAAAGCGGGGGCACGCTGGGTGCCTTCTTCATCGGCGGCCTGCTCATCTCGCTCTGGAGCGCCAACGCGGGCGTAAAGTCGGTTTTCGACGCGCTGAATGCCGTCCATCGCTCACCCGAGCGGCGCAGCTTCGTCCAGTACAACCTGCAAGCGCTGATGTTCACCCTGGGCGGCATCCTTTTCATCATCCTGGCCATTGGCGCCATCGTGGTTGTGCCGGCCGTGTTCGCCTACGTTGGGCTCGGCAATGCCACCAAATGGATCGTCTCGGTGGTGCGCTGGCCGTTGTTGCTGCTCATCACCATCGTCGCCCTGGCGCTGCTCTACCGGTTCGGCCCGACCCGGGAGGGAGCCCACTGGCGATGGATAACGTGGGGCAGCGCGATCGCTGCGGTCGCCTGGATCGCGGGCTCGATGCTGTTTTCCTGGTACGTCTCCAATTTCGGCACCTTCAACAGAACCTATGGTTCGCTCGGCGCAGTGATCGGTTTCATGATCTGGATGTGGCTGTCGGCTACGATTCTGCTTCTCGGGGCCGAAATCGATGCCGAGCTGGAGCGCCCCCGGGAACCAGCCAACCCGCCCCCTCAGGCTTAGCCGGCACTGCTGCCATGCCCCGCGCGAGGGCAC
>JAEZHL010000039.1 GCA_023416575.1 Pseudomonadota bacterium | reverse complement strand
TCGGGGGAGGCGTTGATCAGCGTCCAGTTCCGACCGTCGAGGCTCACCGCGAGCGAGGACTGCGTGCGCGGCTCCAGAACATCGACGCCGCGACGAACGTCGGCACAGTTGCGGCAATTGCAGTTCCACTGCGGGAAACCGCCACCGGCAGCAGAACCCAGGATCTTGATGATCATGGCGCCCACTCCCACGCGCGCGCTTCGGCGCTGCCATCGCCGCCGTGCTCGTGTCGGCTGCGGCAGTCACCCGATTGTGATCGGGCTCGGGGAGCGGCCGCGCTGTCCGCCAGCGTGCGCCGGGACAGAGATGCGGTCAAGCGCAGCCGGAGGCGCGAGCTGGCTCGGATCTTGCTGGCGGCAGCGAAGGAGGATACCAGTCTCAACCAGATCAGCCTCTTCTCCGAGGATGTTGAGACCAGCGATGCCGAGCGAATCGCATAAGCAGCGGATCGAGAAGGACTCCCAGGCCGAGCGCCGCGAGCGGCTGGCGCGGGAGTTGCGCGCCAATCTCCGCAAGCGCAAGGCTCTAGCGCGAGCACGCAGCCGCCCGGACGCGGAACAAGCGCCAGACAGGGAGGATGACGAAAGCTCGTGACGGGCTCGCAGTGGTTCGTGTGCGGATGTGTTGGAACCGGCAATGATTTGACGCGATCCTGATTCGGGCGCATTTCCCGCGCATCTGGGAAGAGTGGAAACCGCTTTTCCCGCAACAGCATCCGAGCCGAAACCTCGCGGCGTTCAAGCACCATACGCAATTGTCCTTAATCCAGGGCATTTGCGCGTCACACACGGACAAACTATGGACCGCATCAAGATTGTTGGTGGCCACCGTCTCGAGGGCACCATTCCCATCTCCGGCGCCAAGAACGCCGCTCTGCCGCTGATGATCGCGAGCCTCCTCACGCAGGATCGGCTGACGCTGAAGAACGTGCCGAACCTGGCCGACGTGAACCTTCTGGCACGCATTCTGCGGAACCACGGCGTCGACCATTCAGTCGACGGCAAGCGCGCCGGGACCGGCCAGCATTCGGGCGAGACCTTCCATCTGACGGCGCGCGATATCGTCGACACGACCGCGCCGTATGAGATGGTCAGCCGCATGCGGGCAAGCTTCTGGGTGCTGGGCCCGCTCGTTGCGCGCATGGGACAGGCGCGGGTGTCGATGCCGGGCGGTTGCGCCATCGGTACGCGGCCGGTCGACCTCCACCTGCAGGGGCTCAAGGCGCTCGGCGCCGAGATCGAGATCGACGGCGGCTATGTGGTGGCGCGGGCACCGAACGGGCTCAGGGGCGCGCGTATCATCTTCCCCAAGGTCTCGGTGGGAGCGACGCACAACGTCCTCATGGCCGCCGCGCTCGCCAAAGGCGAGACGGTGATCGAGAACGCGGCCCGCGAGCCCGAGATCGGCGACGTCGCCAGCTGCCTCGTCAAGATGGGCGCCGAGATCGACGGCATCGGCACCTCGACCTTGCGCGTGCAGGGCCGTGATCGGCTCGAGGGCGCCGTGCATGCCGTGCTGCCGGACCGGATCGAGACCGGCACCTATGCTTTCGCCGTGGCGGCCACCGGTGGCGACCTGCTCCTCGAAGGGGCACGGCCGGAGCTGCTGGCGACCGCGCTCGCCACGCTCGAGCGGACCGGAGTCACCGTGAAGTCCGAGGAGCGCGGGATCCGGATCACGCGCAACGGAGCGGGCCTGGAGCCGGTCACGGTCGAGACGCAGCCATTCCCGGGCTTCCCAACGGATTTGCAGGCGCAACTTATGGCGCTGACAACGACGGCCCGCGGCACCAGCGTCATCCGCGAAACCATCTTCGAGAACCGGTTCATGCACGTGCAGGAGCTGGTTCGCCTCGGGGCTGACATCCAGCTCAATGGCGATACGGCGAGTATCCGCGGCGTGGCGAGCTTGCGCGGCGCGCAGGTGATGGCGACCGACCTCAGAGCCTCCGTGTCGCTGGTCATTGCGGGGCTGATGGCCAATGGCGAAACGACCATCAACCGGGTGTATCACCTGGATCGCGGGTTCGAGCACCTGGAGCAGAAGCTTTCGGCCTGCGGTGCCGTGATCGAGCGGATCAGCGCGTAAGGCCGGGTAGTCCCCAGGGCGGGATTTCCCGCCGCGCAGCTACATCGTGGACATGAGGGCGGCTGGCACCGCTGGCCGCACCCATTGCACCGGCGCGCAGCCGCCGCTATCTCTCGCGGAGGGCGTAGGCACGAGCGGCACAGTTGGTGCCCGGTGTGAAGAGATGAATGGACCTCATGAGTGATCTCAAGCTCGTGGCGCTTGACGCCGATGATCTGTCGGTGATTTCCGCCCATGCGCAGGATGCCGTCTTGCAGGTCGGCGACATGGCCTACCTTCCGGCCGAGCATCGGTTCGCCGCCATCGCGAATCGCTTCGACTGGGCGGCGGCGACGGGGTGCCAGGGCGGGCCTCCGCGCATGGAGCGCCGCCGCACGGCCCTGCGGTTCGACCGCGTGCTCGAGGCGAAGCTGCAGGGGATCGACCTCAAGGCGAAGCGGCAGGTTCTGGCGCTGCTCGCCATCCAGTTTTCCGAGACGGACGCCCCGGGCGGCTACATCACGCTGGTCTTTGCCGGCGGGGCTGCCATAAGGCTCAAGGTGGAATGCATCGAAGCCGAGATGAGGGATCTCGGGGCCGCCTGGGAGGCGCGCCTCAAGCCCCAACATCCGGAAGGCGAGATGGCGTCCAAGGGTTGAATGCGAGGAGGGCCGCCAGGGCGGTCGTGAGCTATGCCGCACAGGCTGAATACCGCCGACCGGGACTTCGAGCAGAAATTCGCGGCGCTGCTGGCGATGAAGCGGGAAAGCGCCCCTGAGGTCGATGCGGCCGTCCGCGCCATCGTTGCAGATGTCATCGCGCGGGGCGACGCGGCGCTCATCGAGCTGACGCAGAAGTTCGACGGCCTGGAGCTGACGCCGGCCACGTTGCGGATCGACACCGCCGAGATCGAGCGGGCGTATCAGGAGGCCGATCCGGAGATCATCGCGGCGCTGCACCTCGCGCACGATCGCATCAAGGCTTACCACGCGCGGCAGCGGCCCGAGGACGCGCGCTTCGTCGATGCGATCGGCGCCGAGCTCGGCCATCGCTGGACGGCAGTCGAGTCGGTCGGCCTCTACGTGCCGGGCGGCCTCGCCTCCTATCCGAGCTCCGTGCTGATGAACGCCGTCCCGGCGCAGGTCGCCGGTGTGCCGCGCATCGCCATGGTGGTGCCGTCGCCGCGCGGCGAGCTGAACCCGCTGGTGCTGGCGGCGGCGCGTATCGCCGGGGTCAGCGAGATCTACCGGGTCGGCGGAGCGCAGGCGATCGCGGCTCTCGCGTATGGCACCGAGACGATCGCGCCGGTCGCGAAGATCGTCGGCCCGGGCAATGCCTACGTCGCGGCGGCGAAGCGGCAGGTATTCGGCACGGTCGGGATCGATTCCATCGCCGGGCCGTCCGAGGTGCTGATCATCGCCGACCGGGACAACGATCCAGAATGGCTCGCCGCCGACCTTCTCGCGCAAGCCGAGCACGACGTTGCCGCGCAGTCGATCCTGATGACGGATGATGCCGCCTTCGCGGAAGCCGTGGAGGCAGCCGTCGCGCGTCAGCTCAAAGAGCTGCCCCGGAGCAGTATCGCCAGCGAGAGCTGGAGCGTTTTCGGCGCCGTCATCCTGCTCCGCTCGCTCGACGAGGCGCCGGCGCTCGCCGATCGCATCGCAGCCGAGCACCTGGAGATCGCGACCCGCGATGCCGATGCCCTGGCCGGGCGCATCCGCAACGCAGGGGCCATCTTCCTCGGCGCCCTCACGCCGGAGGTGATCGGGGATTACGTCGCCGGCTCAAACCACGTGCTGCCGACGGCGCGCAGTGCCCGGTTCTCCTCGGGGCTCGGGGTGCTCGACTTCATGAAGCGGACGTCGCTGCTGCGGCTCAATGCGGCCGCGCTCGCCGAGCTCACACCCGCGGCCATGGCGCTCGCCAGGGCGGAAGGCCTGGAGGCGCATCGCCGCTCCGTCGAAATTCGGCGCGTCTTAAGAAGCTGAGATCGCGGCATGGACGACTTCCAGCAGCCGCCGAAGTCGGGAACAGCGAGGCTCATCGCCATTGAGCTCGATGCGAAGTCGATCCGACGTTCGAAGCCCGGCATCGATCACGAGCGGGAAGTTGCCATCTTCGACATACTCGATGCGAACATGTTCGCGCTCGAGGGGCGCGACGACGGGCCCTACAAGCTGACGCTCGGCATCATCGAGGACCGGCTGGCCTTCACCATCGGTAATGAGAAGGTCGAGACGCTCGTCACGCACGTCCTGTCCCTGTCGCCGCTCCGACGGCTGATCAAGGATTACTTCATCGTTTGCGACAGCTATTACGACGCCATCCGGTCGGCGCCGCCGTCGCGGATACAGTCGATCGACATGGGCCGCCGCGCGCTGCACGACGAGGGCAGCCGGATCCTGTCAGAGCGCCTGAAAGGCAAGATCATCATGGATCACGACACGGCGCGACGGCTGTTCACGCTGGTATGTGCGCTGCACTGGAAGGGCTGATATGGTCCAGGGGGGCGGCGAAGCGCCCAAGGCCGTACTGTTCGCCTGCACTCTGAACGCGACCCGCTCGCCGATGGCGGCCGCGATCCTGCGCCATCTGACTCAGAATCGCATCTACGTCGAATCCGCCGGCGTCAGGGCAGGGGAGCGCGATCACTTCGTCGAGACCGTGATGAACGAGATCGGCATCGATGTGACCACGCATCGGCCGAAGAGGCTGCGGGACCTCGAAGACACGACCTTCGATCTGATCATCACGCTTTCCCCCGAGGCCCACCACCAGGCGCTCGAGTTGACGCGCACCATGGCGGTCGAGGTCGAATACTGGCCGACGCTCGATGCCTCGCTGATGCAGGAAACGCGCAACCGCGAGCAGGTTCTGGAGGCCTATCGCGGCGTTCGCGACGGGCTCTTCAATCGCATCAAGCAGCGCTTCCACCTCGCGGGCGGGCCGACGGTCTAAGCCTTCTGCTGGCCGGTTGCCGCAGCGAGGCTCTTCCGCCGATTCCACGCGCTGCGCGGGATTGCAAATAGGTCAGCAATGCTGACATAATAACCATCCGAGAACCGGGAGGACCCCAAGATGGAAGAAATTGCCGGGTGGGAACCGCGCTACGCCGGTCGCGCTGCCCGTATGAAAGCGTCGGAGATCCGGGAGCTGCTGAAGCTGCTCGACCGGCCCGACATCATCTCGTTCGCCGGCGGGATTCCGGATCCGGTGCTGTTCCCGATCGAATCCGCGCGCCAAGCCTATGCGGACTGCCTCGCC
>JAEZHL010000015.1 GCA_023416575.1 Pseudomonadota bacterium | reverse complement strand
CTTCAGGCAAGCGCTGAAGGAATCGGCCAATCTGATCCCGACGCTGCTGCTGATCCTGTTCGTGTTCGCTGCCCTCCTTTCCGGCACGGCAACGGCGACCGAGTGTGCCGCCTGGGGCGTGCTCGGCTCGCTGCTGATCGCGTGGTTCCAGGGATCTTTGACGGTGCAGTCGTTCTGGGCGAGCGTCATGGGCGCGACCCGGACCACCGCGATGATCATGCTCATCCTCGGCGGCGCGGCGTTCATGTCGGCGGCGATGGCCTACACGCAGATCCCGGCCGCCGTGGCCGAGGGTGTTGCCAGTCTCAACCTCAGCCCCTGGATGCTGATCGCGTGCCTGACGCTCTTCTATGTGCTGCTCGGCATGTTCCTCGACGGCATTTCGATGATCGTCCTCACGATGGCGATCGTCCTGCCGCTGGTGCAGAAGGCGGGATTCGATCTCATCTGGTTCGGCATTTTCGTCGTGCTGGTCGTCGAGATGGCGCAGGTTTCGCCGCCTGTCGGCTTCAACCTGTTCGTGTTGCAGTCCATGAGCGGCCGCGATAGTTGGACGGTCGCCTACGCTGCGCTGCCATTCTTCCTGCTGCTGATCGTTGCGGTCGCGATCATCACCGCGTTCCCCAGCATCCCGCTGTTCTTGCCGCGGCTCGTGTTTCCAGCTTGAAATGACCTCTGAAGGATCAATTTAGCCAAAGGGAGTGGAATAATGAGGATCAGTCGAAGGGCGTATCTGGCCGCCACGGCGGCGGCGATCGCCGTGTCCGGAATGACGGTTGCGGCACAGGCGCAGACGAAATGGAACCTGCCGGCCGCTTATCCGGCCACCAACTATCACACCGAGAACCTCATCTGGTTCGCGGAAGAGGTGAAGAAGGCGACCGGCGGCAAGCTGGACATCACGGTGCATCCCGGCGCGTCCCTGTTCAAGGCGCCCGAGATCAAGCGCGCCGTCGCGACCGGACAGGCGCAGATGGGCGAGGTCCTGATCTCGATCCACGAGAACGAGGATCCGGTGTTCGGCCTCGACACGATTCCCTTCCTGGCCACCAGCTACGAGGACGCTTGGAAGCTGTGGGAGGCCCAGAAGCCGGCGATCGCCAAGAAGCTCGATAGCCAGGGCATCATGCTGCTCTACTCGGTGCCGTGGGGTCCGCAGGGCATCTACGCCAAGAAGGACATCAACGTCGTTGACGATATGAAGGGCCTCAAGATGCGGGCCTACAATGTCGGCACGACGCGAATCGCCGAGCTCGTCGGTGCACAGCCGATGACGGTGCAGGCTGCGGAGCTGCCGCAGGCGCTCGCAACGGGCACGGTGAACGCCTTCATGACCTCGGGCTCGACCGGCTACGACAGCAAGGTGTGGGAGACCATGTCCCACTGGTACGACGTCCAGGCTTGGATTCCGAAGAACCTGACCTTCGTCAACAAAGCGGCCTTCAATGCTCTGCCCAAGGATCAGCAGGATGCGATCCTGGCAGCGGCCAAGGCGGCTGAGGAGCGTGGCTGGAAGCTCGGCCCTGAGAAGGCCAAGTGGTACGTCGAGCAGCTGAAGGCCAACGGCATGAAAGTCGAGCCGCCGAGCCCTGAGCTCAAGGCCGCTCTCAAGAAGATCGGTGATCAGCTGACCGAGGACTGGCTCAAGAAGGCGAGCGCTGACGGCAAGGCCGTTGTCGACACTTATCGGAAGTAAGCACTATCATCAGCGCCGGGGCTTTCCGGAGCCTCGGCGCTGGGATCTTTGCCCAACACGAAGTTGATGTCTTATGCGGAAATTCCGTTTGCAGGCGACTTGAGGGAAGTCCGCATTCCGCATTCCGCATTCCGCGCGGCGCGTGCCAGCTGATCAGCAGGCAGGGATCGTCCCACTCACTCTCGATTTCGCAGGTGGAGCCTCAGTCAAGCGGAGGCGTTCTCAGGGGCTTGCTCAGTAGGCCGCGCGATCGCTCGCCGCGACATCACTGATCCGTATACACACCCGCCGTTAGCATCGGCGTTCGCGCGTCCGCCGGGGCCTCAGCCTTACCCATCCCGGCCGCCAGGGCGATCATGGTCGTGGCGGCAATCACGTAGTAGAGCGTTCGCATAGCGCCCCTCGCTTATTGACGTGAGCGGACGGGCGCGATGACCCGTTGATTAAAAGGCTAGCACGCTCTGCCTCAAAATCGACATCAAATCTGCACACTTAGCCACAACATGGTTGAACTGTGGCCGCGCGGGCCCTCTGCGCTGTCACGGCCCTTTCATTGCGGCCGCAATTGCGAGTAATGCTCATTCATGCCTTGGAAAGCGATCACGCAAGCCATCGGGCTCGGCGAGGGTGGGGCTGTGCGCGCTGTGCTCGAGAATCTCTCTGCCACGCTCGGCTTCGACCGGGCGCAGCGCACTGATTCGCAATCGAACAGCGTTGCTTTCACCATCGCCGTAATCTCGCTGTGCGCGAAATTGTCCAAAGCGGATGGCGTTTCGATCCAGCTCGAGGCGGAAGCGTTCGAGGAGGTCTATCACGTGCCTCCCGAGGAACGAGCGCATGTGGAGCGCCTGTACAATATTGCCAAGCAGGATGTCGCTGGCTACGACGTCTACGCCGACAAGGTGGCGCGACTGCTTGCCGACAGTCCCGAGCTCAAGCGCGACATTCTCGAGGCGCTGTTCCACGTTGCCGCGGCGGATGGGATTTTCCACGGTTCGGAAGACGCCTACCTTGCGAACGTCGCCCGGCGGTTCGGGTTCGCGGAGCACGAGTATCGCTCGATTCGCGCCATGTTCGTGCACGATCCCGATGATCCCTATACGGTTCTCGGCGTCGAGCCGGACATATCGGACGAGGCACTCAAGGCCCGCTACAGGCGACTGGTGCGCGAGAATCACCCGGATACACTGATGGGCCACGGTGTTCCGGAGGAGTTCATAGACGTGGCCAACCGCAAGCTCGCGGCGCTCAACGCCGCTTACGACCAGATCGCAAGGGAGCGCGCGCTGTGACGTTCGAGCCCGATAGTCCGCTGGTGGCGGAGATCCACGCATCGGCCAACAGCGAGCCGCGGCGCGGCGTCGCGCGCCCCAACATCCTGCTGCTCCACTACACCGGCGTGCCGACGTGCGCAGGGGCCATCGACTGGTTGGCGCGGCCGGAAAGCGGCGTGTCCTGTCACTACGTCATCGACGAGGCGGGGCGCGTGGTGCAGATGGTCAAGGAAGAGCTGCGCGCCTGGCATGCGGGCCTGTCGTGCTGGGCTGGCGAGACGGATATCAACTCGGCGTCCATCGGCATCGAGATCCACAACCCGGGCCATGATGGCGGCTATCCCGCGTTTCCGGAACGGCAGATGGAGGCCGTGGAGGCGCTCTGCCGGGATATCGTGGCCCGCCACGGCATTCGGCCGGAGCGCGTACTCGCCCACTCTGACGTGGCACCCGTGCGCAAGAAGGATCCGGGCGAGAAGTTCGACTGGGCGCGGCTGGCGCGGGCCGGGATCGGTCACTGGGTCGAGCCCGAGCCGATCACCCCTGGCGACCGGGGCATCGGCATGGGGCACGGCGGCCAGCTCATCGCTGAGGTGCAGGAGCTGTTCGTGCGCTATGGCTACGGCCTGGAGCCGACCGGCGATTTCGAGGAAACGACCGACTT
>JAEZHL010000379.1 GCA_023416575.1 Pseudomonadota bacterium | reverse complement strand
GCGGCTCTTCCGGCTCGTCGATGGCCGGAGCCTCCGAGTTGATCAGGTCGACGTTGAGGCCCAGTGCCCGCATTTCCTTCACGAGCACGTTGAAGCTCTCGGGGATGCCGGCCTCGAACGTGTCGTCACCACGCACGATGGCCTCGTAGACCTTGGGGCGACCAGCCACGTCGTCCGACTTCACGGTCAGCATCTCTTGCAGCGTGTAGGCGGCGCCATAGGCTTCGAGCGCCCACACCTCCATCTCACCGAAGCGCTGGCCACCGAACTGCGCCTTACCGCCCAGGGGCTGCTGGGTAACGAGGCTGTAGGGGCCGATGGAGCGCGCGTGGATCTTGTCGTCCACGAGATGGTGCAGCTTCAGCACATACTTGTAGCCGACGGTGACCTTCCGATCGAACGGCTCGCCGGTCCGTCCGTCGAACAGGGTGACCTGCCCCGACGTATCGAACCCGGCAGTCCTCAGCATCTCGTGGATGTCCGCCTCGCGCGCGCCGTCGAAAACGGGCGTCGCGATCGGCACACCGGTGCGCAGCTGCTTGCCGAGCGAAACGAGCTCGTCGCTCTTGAACTCGCCGACCTTCTCCGGACCGTAGATCCGCTCCACGGTACCCTTCAGCTTCTCGAGCTCTCCGCTTTCGCGATAGTGCTCCAGCGCCTCGTCGATAATGCGCCCGAGCCCGCGGCACGCCCAGCCCAGGTGCGTCTCGAGGATCTGCCCCACGTTCATGCGCGAGGGCACGCCCAGCGGGTTCAGCACCACGTCGACGTGGGTGCCATCCTCGAGGAACGGCATGTCCTCACTCGGCACGATCATCGACACGACGCCCTTGTTTCCGTGGCGACCGGCCATCTTATCGCCCGGCTGGATCTTCCGCTTCACCGCGACGAAGACCTTGACCATCTTCATCACGCCTGGCGGCAGCTCATCACCGCGCTGCAGCTTGTCGACCTTGTCCACGAAGCGCCGCTCGAGGCTCTTCTTGGCTTCCTCGTACTGCTTCTGGATAGCCTCGAGCTCGGCCTGAGCCTTCTCGTCCTTGAGACCGATCTCCCACCACTGGCTGCGCGGGATGTCCCCGAGGATCTCCTCGTCGATCGAGGTCCCCTTGCGGGCGCCCTTCGGACCCTTCGCGACCTCCTTGCCCAGAAGCGCATCCTTGAGACGGCCATAGACGTTGCGGTCAAGGATCTGCAGCTCGTCGTCACGGTCCTTGGCGAGGCGCTCGATCTCCTCACGCTCGATCGCCATCGCGCGCTCGTCCTTCTCGACGCCGTGGCGATTGAACACGCGGACCTCGACGACCGTGCCGGTGACGCCCGGCGGCAGCCTGAGTGACGTGTCGCGCACGTCGGAGGCCTTCTCACCGAAGATGGCGCGAAGCAGCTTCTCCTCAGGTGTCATCGGGCTTTCGCCCTTCGGCGTGATCTTGCCGACCAGGATGTCGCCCGGATTCACCTCCGCGCCGATGTACACGATACCCGCCTCGTCGAGGTTCTTCAGTGCCTCTTCAGAAACGTTCGGGATATCGCGCGTGATCTCCTCCGGCCCGAGCTTAGTGTCGCGGGCCATGACCTCGAATTCCTCGATGTGGATCGAGGTGAACACGTCCTCGGAGACGACGCGCTCGGACATGAGGATGGAGTCTTCGAAATTGTAGCCCATCCACGGCATGAACGCGACCAGCACGTTCTTGCCGAGCGCCAAGTCGCCGAGGTCCGTTGACGGGCCGTCAGCGAGGATGTCGCCTGCTCGCACGTGATCGCCGACGTTCACCAGTGGGCGCTGGTTGATGCAGGTGTTCTGGTTCGAGCGCTGGAACTTGCGCAGACGATAGATGTCGACGCCAGGCTTCGAGGGATCCGTCTCCTCGGTCGCGCGGATGACGATACGGGTTGCATCGACCTGGTCAACGATGCCCGTGCGCCGGGCCGCGATCGCAGCGCCCGAATCCCGCGCCACGACCTCTTCCATTCCCGTGCCGACCAGAGGCGCCTCGGCCTTGATGAGCGGCACAGCCTGACGCTGCATGTTGGAGCCCATGAGGGCCCGGTTGGCGTCATCGTTCTCGAGGAACGGAATGAGGGCCGCGGCCACCGAAACGAGCTGCTTCGGAGACACGTCGATGTAGTCGACCTTGTCTGGCGAAACCAGCAGAACGTCACCCTGATAGCGGCACGTGATCAGGTCGCCCGTCAGCCGGCCTTCCTCGTCCACCTCAGCGTTCGCCTGCGCCACGTGGTGACGCATCTCCTCCATTGCCGACAGGTAAGCCACCTCCTCGGTCAGCTTGCCGTCCACGACCTTCCGGTACGGGCTCTCGATGAAACCGTACTTGTTGACGCGCGCGAAGGTCGCCAGCGAGTTAATGAGGCCGATGTTCGGACCTTCCGGCGTCTCGATCGGGCAGATGCGGCCGTAGTGCGTGGGATGCACGTCGCGCACCTCGAAGCCCGCGCGCTCGCGCGTCAGACCGCCCGGCCCGAGCGCCGAGAGCCGCCGCTTGTGCGTGATCTCGGACAGCGGGTTCGTCTGGTCCATGAACTGGCTGAGCTGCGAGGAGCCGAAGAACTCGCGCACGGCCGCCGCCGCCGGCTTGGCGTTGATCAGGTCCTGCGGCATGACGGTGTCGATGTCGACCGACGACATGCGCTCCTTGATCGCGCGCTCCATCCGAAGCAGGCCAACGCGGTACTGGTTCTCCATGAGCTCGCCGACCGAGCGCACGCGGCGGTTGCCGAGGTGGTCGATGTCGTCGATCTCACCCTTACCGTCGCGCAGATCGACCAGCGTCTTGACCACTGCCAGGATGTCTTCCTTGCGCAGCACGCGCACGGTATCCGGCGCGTCGACATCGAGGCGCATGTTCATCTTCACGCGGCCGACGGCCGAGAGATCGTAGCGCTCCGGATCGAAGAACAGGCCATAGAACAGCGCTTCGGCCGCCTCCACAGTCGGCGGCTCGCCGGGCCGCATGACCCGGTAGATGTCCATCAGCGCTTCTTCGCGATTGGCGTTCTTGTCGATCTTGAGCGTGTTGCGGATGAACGCGCCGATCGTGACGTGGTCGATGTCGAGGATCGGGAACTGCTTGACGCCGCGCTCCTTGAGCTCGGCCAGCAGCTTGCCGTCGATCTCGTCACCCGCCTCGCCATAGATCTGGCCCGTCTCGAGGTCGACGATGTCCTCAGCGAGATAACGCCCTGCGAGATCGTCAGCAGAGACCAGCACCTCCTTGAGCCCGCCTTCGGCAAGCTCGCGCGCCTTACGGGCGGTGATCTTCTCGCCTGCACGCGCCACCACTTCGCCCGACTTGGCGTCGACAAGGTCGGCCATCGGGGTCGAGCCGCGCATCTTCTCCGGCACGAAAGGCATGCGCCAGCCGCGCTTGGCTTCCTTAATCTGGATCTGGTTGTAAAAGTTGGCCAGAATCTCTTCGTCATCGAGGCCGAGCGCGTACAGCAGCGTCGTCACCGGCAGCTTGCGCCGGCGGTCGATTCGGACATACACGATGTCCTTGGCGTCGAACTCGAAGTCGAGCCACGAGCCCCGGTAGGGAATGATGCGGGCGGCGAAGAGGAGCTTACCGGAGGCGTGTGTGCGGCCACGGTCGTGGTCAAAGAAGACGCCCGGCGAGCGGTGCATCTGCGAGACGATCACGCGTTCGGTGCCATTGATGACGAAGGTGCCGTTCAGCGTCATGAGCGGCATGTCGCCCATGTAGACGTCCTGCTCCTTCACGTCCTTGATGGAGCGCGAGCCGGTCTCTTCGTTGATATCGAACACGATGAGGCGCAACTTGACCTTCAGCGGAGCCGAATAGGTCATATCCCGCTGCATGCACTCATCGACGTCGTACTTCGGTGGCTCGAAGTCGTAGCGAACGAACTCCAGGGTCGCGCGCCCGGAGAAATCGGAAATGGGGAACACCGACTTGAACACAGCCTGCAGGCCATGGTCGCTGGGCCTGCCACCTGCCGGTTCCCTGACCATCAAAAAGTCGTCGTAAGAGCTTTTCTGTACCTCGATGAGATTCGGCATCACGGCCACTTCGGGAATGTGCCCGAACTGTTTCCGGAACCGCCTGCGGCCGTTGAACGTCTCAGCCATATCCGCTCCTCAAATCTCGCCGCGGGTGACGACTCCCGCGTCCTTCGTGCTCTGCCGCAGAGGCCGCCAACCCCCGCGTCTTTTGAAACGGCTCGCCGGAGGCCACGGACAAGGGCATTCCTGCCCTGCCGAAACCTCCGGGGAACCGTCCCGCCGATGGCCCCCTCCCCCGACGCTGGCCGGGGGAGGGAGTGCAGCATTACTTGATCTCGACGGTCGCGCCTGCGGCCTCGAGCTGCTGCTTGATCTTCTCTGCCTCGTCCTTCGGCACGCCCTCTTTCACGGGCTTGTTGCCGGCCTCGACGAGGTCCTTGGCTTCCTTCAGGCCGAGGTTCGTGATCGCACGGACCTCCTTGATGACGTTGATCTTCTTGTCACCAGCCGTCTTCAGGATGACGGTGAACTCGGTCTGCTCCTCGACCGGAGCAGCAGCCGGGCCAGCAGCGGCAGGAGCAACAGCGACGGCGGCAGCAGCCGACACGCCCCACTTCTCCTCCAGCATCTTGGCGAGCTCAGCGGCTTCGAGAACCGTCAGCTTCGAGAGATCGTCAACGATCTTGGCAAGATCGGTCATGATTTCATTTCCTTCCGATTTGAACCTGTTCAGTCTTGATGATCGGCCTCAAGGCCGCATGCCATTCGTCAGCACCCACTCACGCCGCCTCGTCCTTCGCGGCTTTCGCCTGGACGATGCGAGCGAGCTGACCACCCGGCTCTTTGACCACACGGGCAATCTTCGTCATCGGCGCCTGGATCAGGCCGACGAGCTTAGCCCGCAGTTCATCGAGCGAAGGCAGATCGGCGAGGGCTTTCACTCCGGCGGAATCAAGAACGGTCTGGCCCATCGCGCCGCCGAGGATCACGAGCTTGTCGTTCTCCCTTGCGTACGTGACGGCGACCTTTGCCGCAGCGATCGGATCAGCCGAGTAGGCGACACATGTCGGCCCCTTGAACAGATCCGAGATGCCGGCGGCATCCGTATCCCGGAGCGCAAGCTTCGCCAGCCGGTTCTTGGCCACCTTGACCGTGCCACCCGCCTCTTTCACGCGGCGGCGCAGCTCGGTCATTTGGGCGACCGTCATACCGGCATAGTGGGCGACGACAATGACACCCGTGTCCTTGAACACGTCGTGCATCGAGGTCACGAGCTCGCGCTTAGCAGCTCTGTCCACTTGCTCTCTCCATCTTGCAGACGACCCTTGCGGGATCATCTGCGGGTTGCACCCAGCCGCGGGTTCGGGGCATTGAGCCCTGACGCCCGCGGCGCCCACCTGTCCAACCGCGCGGTGAGGCACGGTGCGACCCAAGAGGTTCAAACCGGAACATTAAACCCAACGGGGTTTCAGAATTCCGGATCGTCTCCCGTCTCATGCAGGCCCGTCGCGGGATTAAGCCGGCTAGAAGCTGGCACCTGCAGTCTCGGACAGGTTTGAGCCGACTCCCACGAACGTGGTCACCGGCTCGTCCGCCGGGCTGACGCCCGGAAGCTCTTCGTGCAGCCGGCTGGCGGAACGTCCGCCAGGCCGACCGTTTGCCAAAGTTCAGTTCGCCTGCTGCCCTGCGTCCAGGATCGTGTTCTGATCCACCCTGACGCCCGGCCCCATCGTCGAGCTGATCGCGACCTTCTTCAGGTACGTACCCTTGGCACCAGCGGGCTTGGCCTTATTGACCGCATCCACGAACGCCCGGATGTTCTCCGCCAGCTGGGTCTCGGTGAAGCTCGTCTTGCCGACGCCAGCATGCACGATACCGGCCTTCTCGACCCGGAACTCGACCGCGCCACCCTTGGCACCCTGCACGGCATTGGCGACGTCCATCGTCACAGTGCCGACACGAGGGTTGGGCATGAGGCCACGAGGCCCCAGCACCTTACCGAGGCGACCGACGAGACCCATCATGTCCGGCGTCGCGATGCAGCGATCGAAGTTGATCTCACCCTTCGACACCTGCTCGACGAGCTCTTCGGCACCGACCACATCGGCACCAGCAGCCTTCGCCTCGTCTGCCTTGGCACCGCGCGCGAAAACAGCGACCCGGAGCGTACGGCCCGACCCGTTCGGCAGCTGGCAGACGCCACGCACCATCTGGTCGGCATGCTTGGGATCGACGCCGAGGTTGAGGGCGATATCAACCGTCTCGTCGAACTTGACCGAGGTGGCCTGCTTCACCAGCTTGATCGCTTCCTCGAGCCCATAGCTCTTGTTGCGATCGACCTTCTCGCGGGCGGCCCTGATTCTCTTTCCGACTTTCGCCATGGCCGTCACTCCACCACCTGCAGACCCATCGACCGAGCGGAACCCGCGATCGTCCGCGCGGCCTGCTCCAGATCGTCGGTGTTGAGATCCTTCATCTTCTCCTTGGCGATTTCCCGCACCTGCGCCATGGTGACAGTCCCGGCGCTGGTCCGGCCCGGATCCTTGGAGCCAGAATTGATCTTAGCCGCCTTCTTCAGGAAGAAGGAGGCTGGCGGCGTCCGCATCTCAAAAGTGAAGGACCGGTCGGAATAGACGGTGATCTTTACCGGGATCGGCGTCTCCGGCTCCATGTCCTTCGTCTTGGCATTGAATGCCTTGCAGAACTCCATGATGTTGCCGCCGCGCTGACCAAGCGCAGGGCCAATTGGCGGGGAAGGATTGGCCTTACCCGCTGCAACCTGCAGATTGATGTAACCTTCTATCTTTTTCGCCATATAGTGTCCCCTAGGTCACAACAGAAGGGGGACCCCCCCTCCAGGGTTAGCGGTGAACAGGCTGGCTCGCCCTCCCGCAAAGGTGCAGCGAGAGCATGAGGCTCGGCGCTGCATCCCTAACCGGCCCAGGCTGGGCCGGATTCAACAAGGTCGGCGCGCGATTAGCCGACCTTCTCCACTTGTCCGAACTCAAGCTCAACGGGCGTCGGCCTGCCGAAGATCGATACGGCGACCTTGAGCCGCGACCGCTCCTCATCGACCTCCTCGACGGAACCTGAGAATGACGCAAACGGGCCATCCGCGACCCGCACCTGCTCGCCGACCTCGAACGTAACCGAGGGCTTCGGCCGCTCGATGCCCTCGCGCACCTGCCGCAGAATGCGCCCTGCCTCGTCGTCGGAGATGGGCATGGGCTTGTTTTCGGCGCCAAGGAACCCCGTGACTTTCGGCGTATTCTTGATCAGCAAAAACGCCCGATCGGTGAGGTCCATCTTCACGAGGACATAGCCGGGAAGGAACTTGCGCTCGGTCGGGATCTTGCGCCCACGCCGCACCTCGATCACCTCTTCGGTGGGCACGACGATATCCTCGAACAGATGCTCGAGCCCTGCCTGCTTGGCCCGCTCGCGGATCGAGTCGGCCACCTTACGCTCAAAATTCGTATAAGCGTGTACGATGTACCAACGCTTCGCCATGCGACCAGTATCCTGCAATTCTCGAGCTGCTTTCGCGCCCTGCCCCGTAATTTAGCGGCCGATGCCAAGCACCAGGCTGACCAGCCAACCCAGGACCTGATCCGTAACCAGGAAGAAGATAGAGGCCAGCGTCACCATGATGATCACCGCAACAGTGGTGATCCAGACCTCCTTGCGCCCAGGCCACGTGACCTTGGAGACCTCCTGGCGAACCTCCTGAACGAACTCGATAGGATTATACTTTGCCATTACCGCCGATTCTCCGGGTCGGATGACCCGCGCCCCGCCGTGAGCGCCCACTTCTACTTATTCAAACAAAGCGGCCGCATGCCGCACGATCACGCTCATGCCGAAAGGTCAGATGGCAGGGGTGGAGGGTCTCGAACCCCCAGCCTTCGGTTTTGGAGACCGACGCTCTGCCAATTGAGCTACACCCCTAGAGCTGCCAGAGCCGGCCCTCGAGAACGCCCTAGATAACCGATCGCGATCGCTTTGTCACATTTTTTTCTTGACAATGCGCGCGACGGATCAGGGCCTCCCGACGGCCAACCCCCGCCTCTTATTCCACGATTTTAGTGACGACGCCGGCGCCGACCGTACGGCCGCCTTCGCGGATGGCGAAGCGCTGCTTCTCCTCCATCGCGATCGGCGTGATCAGCTCAACGTTCATCGCAACGTTGTCACCAGGCATCACCATCTCGGTGCCCTCGGGCAGAGTCACGACACCCGTCACGTCCGTCGTCCGGAAGTAGAACTGAGGACGATAGTTCTTGAAGAACGGCGTGTGGCGACCACCCTCGTCCTTCGTCAGAATGTACGCCTCGGCCAGGAACTTCTTGTGCG
>JAEZHL010000362.1 GCA_023416575.1 Pseudomonadota bacterium | reverse complement strand
CGAAAGCGTGTTCGGACGCGGGACTTCCGGAACGTTCTGGAAGTCAATGATGGCCGAGCAGCTGGCGCGGGAGCTCAGTCGTAGTGGTGGGGTGGGGATCGCGGATCTGATTGCAGCGGGCAGCCGCGACCGCTCAAGAACGGAAGATTGAGGTCCGAAATGGAGAATTACATCGACGGTATCGTGCAGCGACTCGAGGCCGTAGTTCAGGAGGAGACGGCGCTCCTGAAGAAGAACGCTGCCGTGGACCTTCAAGAGTTCAATATGCGCAAGAGCCAGGGGCTGTATGACCTGAGCCGCGCCATGCATCGGATTGCAGGACAGAGCTTGGCCCCGACACTGGCCGAAAGACTGCGCCCCTTGCGGAGCGCCCTCGAAGCAAACGAGGCCGCATTATCCGTGCATTTGCAGGCGGCGCGCGAGATTTCTGCCGTTATTTCGCAGTCGATCCGCGAGGCTGAATCGGATGGGACCTACGCGCCGCCGTTCAAGCGATTCGGGGGCAGCGCGTGATCAGGCTGCTGGCTCTCGGCTTCTGGGTTTGCGCGGTCACGCTCGCCTCTGCATTCACCGCTGTTTTGTGGCAATCGGGCCAACTGGTGCAGGGCGGGCAAGCGGGGCTGTTCAGCGGGCTTGCAACGGTGAAGACGCGTCTGATCAGTGTCCCGGTCATTGCTGACGGTGCGGTGCAGGGATACGTCGTCGCGCAGTTCGTGTTCGCAGTCGACTCGAACCTCCTCAAGCAGCTCTCGATCAAGCCGGACCTCATCCTGGTAGACGAGGCAATCCGGACGATTTACGCAGGAAACGGCTTCGATTTCCGGCAATTGGCGAAGCAGGATCTCGCCGCCCTGACCAAGGCCCTCGCGGCGAATGCCAACGCCCGTTTCGGTGTGGCGCTGGTTCACGACGTATTGATCGAGGAGCTGAACTACCTCACGAAGGATCAAGCGCGGGTGGGCCGCGGGACTTAGGGCCCGTGTTGTCCGGGTACGTGGAGAACGAAATCCGCAGTCCGGCCATGCTGCCGGCTGAGCGGAGAACGTGATCCGGGGAAACTTTCTGCTTCTCCGTCCAATGCGACAAGATCCGAAGTTAAATCTTGCGAATTCAGGACGGGGAACCCAGTGTGCGCACCGCTTCCTGCAACGACGCATTGGTCTCGTTGATTGCGTTGGTCACCGAGTCGAAGGAGCGTGACAGCATGATGAGGCGCGACATCTCCAGGACCGGATTGACGTTGGCCCGTTCAATGTAGCCTTGGCTCATCCCGGCGCGAACGAAGTCCAGAATCGGTTCAGCGGGCCGGTCTGACATGACGCCGGAATTCTCATAGCGCGTGAGAACAGCCCGTTCGTCGATGTGGAACAGGCCAATTGCCCCGATCTGCTGGTCGCCCTGGGTGATCGTGCCGTCGCGGGCGATTCGCGGTGGGCCGGCATTCGGGTCGAGAAGAATCGGCGCGCCACCTGCATCGAGGACCTGGTGGCCGATCAGCGTTTGGAGCTCTCCGGCCTGGTTAATCCGCAACCGTCCATCACGCGTGTAGACGCGCCCGGCTGGCGTATCGATGGCGAGCCAGGCATTACCCTCGATAGCGACGTCGAGCGGATTGTCGGTCCGCACGAATTCACCTGAGCTTCGTGAGATATAAGTCTCCCCCGTCGACGCGAACGCGACCGGCTCGAGGGGCACCTGCGACAGGACGGTTTCGAATTTCACCTGCTCTGCGCGAAATCCGACGGTGGAGGCGTTGGCAACATTGTCAGCGATCGTTTCCAACCGCCGCTGCAGCGCAATCTGGCCTGAAAGGGAAACATACAGCCCCGACTGCATTTCAGCGCCCCCGAATGTTCAGGGTTTGCAGGCTCGCCAGAAGATCGGGCCTCATGCCGAACTCAATCGGTTGTCCGATCAGCAAGGCTGCGGGCGATAATCGCGGCGTGCTGGGGTTCGAAATTTCCCAGAGGCCGACGAAACGGTCGATGAACTTTTGCAATTTGACCGGATCCTTCAAGTCGGCGATGTCCAGCCGCTTGCTTATTTCCTCGGCCTGACGATCGATGTCGGCGGCAGACATGGCGGGAGAGATACCGAGGGCGGTCTGCACGACGGTGAGCAGGGCCCGGTCTGCAAGAATGCCATAAGGGCTCGAGAGCTGCGGTGCCTTGCGCTGGAAGTAGAGCGCGAGTCGGACACCCTCGTTCTGCCGGCCGGCATCCTCCTCGAGTGTCTGGCGCAGATACTTGTCGACCGTACCCTGCTGGGTCCGCTGGAATATGGTCGTCGTTTCGCCGTGGCGCGCGAAATTGAAGGTTTCGGCGAATTCGCGGTAGCGGACATCGGCCAGGCTGTTCGCGAAGCTACGCCGGTCGTCGATGCCTTCGGTCAGGACCTTGCGCATGAAAGCCTTGGCATAGGACATGTCCTGAAGACCGAACGCCTTCATCGCGTAGGCGAACAGGCGGTCGTCACCGAGGAAATCGTCGATGGATTTCACATTGCCGATATTCTTCAGGTAGTAGGCAGTTTCGCGCGCGACATCCGGCCTTTTCGAGGTTGTGTCGAGTGAGCGCGCCAGATCGTTGGCAACCATTCTGTAAGTGGCGGCAGTCGTCAGCATAGGCGCACCTCTCCTGCGAGTGGATAGGTGTCACGATAACCGCCGCCGCTTACCCGAAGCTGTCGAAAACATTAACAATCGATACATCGGCGCGCCCCTGATCCAGGCTCACGTAAGCATGAAAGCATAGACGGGGGTGACAGGCAGCGATCGGGAGGCCCAACGCGTGACGATCATCATCGGCTTTATGATCACGCTCGGCTGCATGCTCGGCGGCTTCATGGCAATGGGAGGCCACGTCGAGGTCATTTGGCAGCCGTGGGAGTACGTGATCATCTGCGGCGCCGCGCTCGGGACTTTCGTCATCGCCAACCCGATGAAGACGATCAAGGATGTCGGCAGAGGGCTCGTCGAAGTCGTCGCGATGCGGACACCGAAGCCGGGCGAGTATCTCGAAGTGCTCGGTGTCCTGCACGACCTCATGCGAGAGCTGCGCGGCTCAAACCGGGCAGAGCTCGAGCAGCATATCGAAAGTCCACACGCGTCAGCGCTTTTCCTGCGGTTTCCGACAGTCCTCGCCAATCCAGAGCTGACGAGCTTCATTTGCGATTATTGCCGGCTCATCATGGTGGGCAATGCCCGCACGCACGAGATCGAAGCGTTGATGGACGAAGAAATCGAGACGATGCGGCATGACAAGCTCAAGTCCTACCACGCCCTGGTGACGATCGCCGAGGCGCTGCCAGCCCTCGGCATCGTTGCGGCGGTGCTGGGAGTGATCAAGGCCATGGGCGCGCTCGATGAGGATCCGGAAATTCTGGGATCGCTGATCGGTGCGGCGCTCGTGGGTACGTTTGCCGGGATCTTCATCTCGTATGCGATCGTCGCGCCACTGGCGAGCAAGCTGCGAGGCATCCGCGAGAAGCGGATGCGGATTTACGTCGTGGTGAAGCAGACGCTGCTGGCGTTCATGAACGGCGCCATGCCGCCCGTTGCTTTGGAGCACGGCCGCAAAGCCATCTCCGCCTACGAGCGCCCGTCCATCGACGAGGTCGAGCAGAAGGCATTCGGGGGCGGCTCGGCCGGCGAGGCCGCAGCGCGGAAGGAGGCAGCGTAAGTGGCCATGCACGCGACCAGCACACAGGCCGAGCGCCACCGCGATGCGCTTGCCGCGATTTTCCGCTGCGGCGCCGCCTATGCCGAGCGGCTGCCGATGTTGCCGACAGTTTTCGAACGGGCGGCACTCACGTGTACGGAAGAGCTGCGTGCAACATCTCCCGCACACGGAGAGGTCAAGTACGTCGGTCTCGACAGTGGCCGGGCAGCGGATCTTCTCGATCCGGGTGGGGGCGCATGGCTGACCGGAATGCTGCACGCGGCCGCTTGGGATGCACATCTGCTCGTCAGCTTCGATCGCGAAGCCATTTTCACCTATGTCGACCTCGCATTCGGCGGTGACGGCTCGCTGCCGTCCCACGCCGAGCAGCGCCCGCTGTCGCGCATAGAAACGCGGATTGCGCAGACGCTGCTCGTGCGGGTGGGAAATGTGCTCGCTCATTCATTCGCACCGTTTGCGCCTTCGAGCTTTGCGGCAGAGGGTGAGCTCGGTCGGCCCGATGCAGATCGGCTGGGAGGGCGCAATGCGGCTGTCGCCATCGCACGCTACCGGCTGGAGGCCGCGACCAGCGGCGGTGAGCTGCGCGTCGCGATCCCGGATGCCGTGCTGACCGCGTTGAAGCCAGCCTTCGCCCGCCCGCAACCGGGCGCGAGTGGGGCCGCCGATCCGGCCTGGGCGCAGCAGATCCATTCCGAGGTCAATCGCACCCGGCTTTCACTGCGCGCCATTCTGGAAGAGCGGCAGCTGCCGCTTGCCGAGATCGCCGACTTGCGTGTCGGTCAGGTTTTGCCACTTCACGCGACGCCCCGCAGTGGTCTGCGCCTCGATTGTAATGGCGAGCCGCTGCTGTGGTGTGAAATGGGCCAGTCGAACGGAAATTACACAGTGCGCGTCCACGGGTTCGTCGATCGGGAGCAGGAGTTCATGGAGGGCCTCCTCTCCCGCTGACGTCAGGTCGGTCTGTCGAACCCGAATCCAGCAATCGTCGAACATGCAAGTTCCGGCAACAACTGCAGGTCATCGCGCCATGTCGAATAGCACCGCCGCTACCAAGCAGGATCAGCTTCTGCAGGAGTTCGCTGCCGAGCTCACTCCGACCCCCGAGGAGCTTGCCGAAGCCTTCGGGGCGGCCGGAAAGGAGCAATCGGCCGAAACCGAATCGCAGCCGCCATCGCGCCGGGAGGGGCCGGCGACGGAGCGCAATCTCGACATGATCATGCGCATCCCGGTTGCTGTTCAGGTGGTTCTCGGCTCGGCGACCATGCCCGTCTCCGGTCTCGTCAGGCTCGGCCGCGGGGCCGTCATCCCGCTCGACCGGCGCGTCGGCGAGCCTGTGGATGTGGTCGTGAACGGGCGGGTGGTCGCGCGCGGTGAGGTGGTCGTGATGGAGGAGGGCAGCTCCCGCTTCGGCATTTCGCTCACCGAGGTCGTGACTGCCTCAGGGTCCGGCAGGGGCGCCTGACAGATCCGAAGCAATGAGCAAATCACAGGTGCAAGCCGAGCCCGAGCTAAAGTCGCTCACCGGTGTCGAAAAGGTAACCGTGCTGCTGCTGGCGCTTGGGCGCCCCAAGGCGGCACAACTCCTGAAACGCATGGACGCGGAGGAAATCAGGCTCATCGCGAGGGCGGCCAATCAGATCCCCACCGTCTCTGCGGACGCACTCGCCCGGCTGGTCGAGGAGTTCGCCCAGATGTTCTCGAGCGGCGTCAAGTTCGTGGGTACGTCGAGCGAGGTCAAAAACCTGCTGGCCGATGTGATGTCGGA
>JAEZHL010000346.1 GCA_023416575.1 Pseudomonadota bacterium | reverse complement strand
CACTTGTCTCATGGACACCGCGCGGTCCCATGCTGCACAGTGGGGGCGTCACAGTTCATCGCAGTCGAGCCATGCCCCTGCGCGAGAGAGCGTCCATCGAGGCTGAACTGTCGCCACCGTTCGTGGTGACGGAGCCGATCGAGCAGAGCGCGCCCTTCGTATTCTGCTCGCCGCACTCCGGCAGGATCTATCCGACGGCTCTCATCGAGCGCTCACGGCTCGACGCCCACACACTTCGCAAGTCGGAGGACTGTTTCGTCGACGAGCTGTTCAGCACCGTCGCGTCACTCGGCGCACCTTTGATCACCGCCCGGTTTCCCCGCGCCTACCTCGATGTGAACCGCGAGCCTTACGAGCTCGACCCGGAGCTCTTCGACGAGCCCCTGCCCGGCTTTGCCAACACGCAGACCATGCGTGTCGTGGGGGGACTTGGGACGGTGGCGCGCATCGTGGCCGATGGTGAGGAGATCTATGACCGGCCGCTGCCGCTGGCAACGGCCATCGCGCGGATCGAGCTCCTCTACCGGCCGTTCCATGCCTGCCTCGCCCAGCTGCTCGAGCGGACCCGGCGGCGCTTCGGCGTCGCCCTCCTGGTCGACTGTCACTCGATGCCGTCGGCGTCGATGAGCCAGGGGGGAGCGCGGCCGGATTTCGTGATCGGCGACCGCTTCGGCTCTTCCTGCGATTCCAAGGTGACCCGGCTGGTCCGGGAAGTGATCGCCCAGCGCGGATATCAGGTACAGCTCAATCGGCCATACGCCGGCGGGTTCATCACGGAGCACTACGGACAGCCGTTCAAGGGCGTCCATGCCTTGCAGATCGAAATCAATCGCGGGCTCTACATGAACGAGAACAAGTTCACCCGAACCGCCAACTTCGATCGCCTTCAACGCGACCTGGCGCAGGTGGTCGCTCGGATCTTCGCCGAGCTGCCTCCCCTCGTCGCGCCGCGTGCCGCAGCAGAGTGAGTTGCAGAGCCAGTTGAGATCGCAGTCCTGAAGGCCTCAGGGCAAAAAAAAGAGGCCGTCCGGGGGTACCGAACGGCCCAAGTCTAGGGAGGAAACGCCCAAAGGAGGGCTGTGAGCCCGACGGGAACCGCCGAACTCACGAGTGATATTATGTGGTGCGGTGCAGCGACTTTCAAGTGCTGGTTTGGAACGAATCGTCGCGCCCCCTTGAGGCGCGGCTCGCCGGCATTTGGCTGGCGCTCGGTTGCCGCGCGCAGTGTAACAGCGCCGAAGCGAGCGCTTCTACCGTGTTGCGACAGCAGAGAAAAATGCAGAATGCCTACAAACAAAAAAAGAGGCCGTCCGGGGGTACCGAACGGCCCAAGTCTAGGGAGGAAACGCCCAAGGAGGGCTACGGGAGACGAGCGAGACGCTCGCCTGCCGCACCGCAATAATTAACGGTGCGCCGCACAAATGACAATTGCATTTTTTGCAGAGCAGCATGGCCCTGAGCGGAAGGCTCGCCATCCGGGCAGAAAAAAAGGGCCGCTCTCAAGAACGGCCCAAGTCTAGGGAGGAAACGCCCAAGGTGGGCTCGCAACCTTGCGGGATGCGCCGCAAGATCACTGCACGTCATATGCCTGTAGTTGTGAGTCCTCACAAGAGCCCCGGCTGATATACCTCAAGATTGTAACTCACGCGCAACACACGTATCGGCTCCGCATTGCAGATTGCATTACGGGTCAGGGCACCGTAGGCAAGCAAGCCTATGGTTGCGGGGGAGCACTAATGACCAATCGATCGGATATTCCGGCCTACGTCGCGGCCGCGCACGAGCTGGCCGACTTGGCGGGCGCCGCCATTCTTCCGCACTTCCGCCGACGGATCCGCATCGACAACAAGGCCGACGAGGGCGGGTTCGATCCGGTGACCGCCGCAGACAAGGCGGCGGAGCGGGCGATCAGCAAGGCACTCGCAAGCCGTTTCCCCGACCATGGCCTCGAAGGCGAAGAGTACGGCATCCGCAACCCCGACGCGCCGCTGCGCTGGATCGTCGATCCCATCGACGGCACCCGTGCCTTCATCCTGGGCATGCCGCTCTGGGGCACGCTCATCGGCCTCTTGAATGATGGCGAGCCCGTCATCGGCGTGATGCATCAGCCCTATACGGGTGAGCGGTTCTGGTCCGCCGCCAAGGGCAGCTTTTTCCGCGGCCCCGATGGGAAGGAGCGGCGCATCAAGACCCGCCCCTGCGAGTCGATCGCTGACGCGATGTTCACGACGACCGACCCAGCGCTCTTCTCGACGCCAAAGGATCAGCGCCGGTTCAAGGCTGTCAGGGATCGCGCCCGCTTCGTGCGCTATGGCGGCGATTGCTATGCCTATTGCCTGCTCGCATCGGGGATGATCGACATCATCGTCGAGACCGGGCTCAAGCCCTACGACGTGGTGGCGCTGATCCCGATCATCGAGCGCGCCGGTGGCCGGATCACCACCTGGGACGGGAAGCCAGCCACCAACGGCGGCCGCATCGTGGCCACGGGCGACCCGCGCGTTCACGAGGAAGCCCTGGCCCTCCTCGCCTGAGCGCACCTGCCGCGCCGCCGGGCTATCCGACCGGCTCGATCTCGAGATAGGCGTCGAAAGCCGCCCAGAAGCGGGAGCGGATGTCATCCGACTCCTGCAGAATCTCGTGCCTGGCGAGCGGCAGCATGATGGATGTGCACAGCTTGACGCGCGCCGCGAAGTCCTCGGTCGCGCGCGCATCGACGATGACGTCCCGGCCGGCGATGGCGATCATCAGCGGCACCCGCACCCGGTCGGCATAGGCAGGCGCGTTGAGCATCGCCATGGACCGGTAGGCCGCATCGAGCCAGCCGATCGTCGGCCCTCCGAGCAGGAGATGAGGCGCGGCGTCGATCAATGCGCGATTGCGGGCAAACCGGTTCCGGTCCGAGGTCAGCGGGTTGCCATCGAAACGTACGGGATCGGCGCTGTCGTCTGAGGCGCCGCGAACATAGGACCTGCCGAACCCCAGCATCGTGCCAATGGCGGCGTAGGCGCGCGCGAGATCTTGCGACGCGCCAACCTTGCTGTCGTGAAAGCGCAACATCGGCGCAACCACGGCGATGCGCTCGAACGGACAGGACGGCTGACTGGCCACGCGCAGCAGAATATGGCCGCCCATCGAATGCGCCAGCGCGAAGTAGGGTCCGGGGCAATGCGGCTGCACGACCTGCTCCATGAAGCAGGCGAGGTCCTTGTCATGCTCGGCGAAGCTGCGCACCCAGCCCTTGCGCGGATTGATCAGCGGCCGGTAGGACCCGCCCTGCCCCCGCCAATCCATGATGGCCACAGCAAAACCGCGGCGACGCAGGTCCGCAACGACCTCGAAATACTTCTCGATGAACTCGCTGCGGCCGGTGAAGACGGCGACCGTTCCGCGCTGCGGACCGCGCGTGGGCTCCCAGCGCGCAAACCGCAGGGCGTTGCCATCGTACCCCTGGAAGGCGCCGACGACGGCACCGCTGGGCACGGGATTTCTTGCGAGCGCAACGAGCTCCATGCCTCAGCCGGCCTCCATGTCACGCTATCCCGCCGAACCCGATCGCCATCCCGAGCCCTGATCAGGAGCACAGGTGCACCGGGCCTGGGCTCCAGGACGATAGCACGAAACTCACAACGCCCGGGTTGGGATGACGCGTTGCGTCAGCTTCGACCTTGAACAGGCCTCGATCCGAATCTGAGAAAACTCCTACTCCAACCTGCAGGCGACGTCGACGCGCCGGAACGGACGGTCAACAGGTAGATCGCCCGCCGTCCGGCGCCGCTTCTGCGATCCGCCCCCTCAGTAGCTCAGTAGGCCGGATAAGGCTCACGCCGGCGCCAGGCATACGAGTCCCTGCCTTCACCGACCGGGCGTGCCCGCACGATCTCGCCTGCGCAACGGTCGATCTTGAGGCGATAAAGCTCCCCATTCGGCCGTCGCGCCGTGACGAACGCAAAGCTGTCGCGGGTTTCCAGGTCATGGAAGTCGGACCAGCCATCGCGGCGGAGCTCGCGACGGATCTCGTAGCGCGGCACACATGCAGGCGCGGCGTAGGCGGTCCGCCGCTGCTCCTCGAAGCTCGGCGGATACGGCATCGGCTCCAGAAACTCCCCGCGTCGGCGCTCCTCGCGCGACCAGCGGTCGGGGTATGCCTCGGAGGGACCCACATAGCGCTCGTCCTCATAGCGGGGCTCGACGGGCGGCGGTCCGGCATAGCGCGGCGCGGGCTGATATGGCGGTGGATCACCGTAGATGTCGGCGTAACGGGGGTCGTCGTAGGGCGATTCGGCCGCGCCGGAATCGTAAGGTCTGAAGATGTCGGCGGCATGCGCAGGTATGACTGCAAACGGCAACGCAGCGACCAATGCCGCCGCCAGCGAACGCAGGTACATGGGTCCGATCCTCCAGGACAGAAAACGCAAATCCACTTCCCTCGCGCGGCAACCTTCGTGGCTTGAACATGAACTGGAGATGAACTCCGGGGACCGAAGAAAGTTGCGCGCACGTCGGAGCATTTACCGTAACGGTCGGGTCTTGAAAGCCGTTTGGCGCGAACCATCTTCTTTGGCGTGCACGTGCCGCTGACGGATGTGCACGGACCACCCGCCTGGGCCATCACGGCCAGGCATGACCACACGTCGCTTTCAGGAGGACTTGTGATGCGACAGCTCGACTTTGCTCCCCTCTATCGCTCCACCATCGGCTTCGACCGGCTCGTCCAGCTGCTGGACGGCGTGGCGGGCTTCAACGAGGACGCGACGACCTACCCGCCCTACAACATCGAGCGGACGGGCGAGACCGAATACCGGATCACCATGGCGGTCGCCGGCTTCCGCGAGGATGAAATCCGGATCGAGGTCAAGGAATCCGCGCTCTCCGTGCGGGGCGAGAAGAAGCCGGAGGAAAAGGAGCGTCAGTACCTGCACCGCGGGATCGCGCAGCGCAGCTTCGAGCGCCGTTTCCAACTCGCAGACTACGTCGAGGTTATCGGCGCCGACCTGAAGGATGGGCTGCTGCACATCGCGCTCACCCGCAATCTCCCCGAGCGGATGAAGCCGCGCACGATCGCGATCGGCACCGGCAACAACCAGCTCGAGCATCAGCCGTAAGCGCGTCATAGCCCGGCGGGCGCTTCCCTTCGGGGGCGCCCGCTCCCCATCACCCCGCCGCGTCAGTGCGCATGGTGCGTGCGGAAGTCATGATTGCCGAGGACCTCGAGGATGCGGCAGTCGGCGGTTCGGCCGTGCCCGCATTGATCGATCATGCGGCGCATCTCGGAGCGTAGTGACTCCAGCCTGCTGATGCGGCTGTCGATGTCCTTGAGATGCGCGCGGGCAATCCCATCGACCTCGGCGCATGACCGGTGCGGATCATCGGCGAGTGCCAGCAGGTTGCGGATCGCCGCCACATCGAAGCCGAGCTCCCGCGCGTGCCGGACGAACTTCAGCCGCCGCAATGCATCGTCGCCATAGACACGCCGATTGCCCGAAGAGCGCTTCGGTTTCGGCATCAGGCCGATGCTCTCATAGAAGCGTATGGTCGGAACCTTGACCCCCGTCTCGCGGGCGAGCGCGCCGATTGCATATTCCGTCTCGCGTGCCGTCATTCACGCTTGCTCCTCTAGTTACTAGAGGATCTAGGCTGCCCCCATGGTTCGATCAATCATGGGCTGCAAACAATGACTGCACACGACCACGCCGCGGGCTGCTGCCACGGCAATCCGCAGTTCGACGGCATGGATCCGCGCTACCGGCGCATCCTTTGGACCGTGATCGCGATCAACGGCCTGATGTTCCTGGTCGAGATGGCGGCGGGGCAGTTCGCCGGGTCACAGGCGCTGAAGGCCGACGCTCTGGATTTCCTCGCCGACACCCTGACCTACGGCAT
>JAEZHL010000282.1 GCA_023416575.1 Pseudomonadota bacterium | reverse complement strand
CAGGCGCCGGATTGAGCAGCGCGTTCAGAAGGTCAGCCTCGCGGCGCTTCACGGCTTCATAGTTCTGCTGCTTCACGTGACCGAAGCCTTTGATGTCCAGCGGCAGTTCGGCGAGCGCCACCGCGATGCCGTGGTTACCCTGGTCGAGCCGGGCAACGACCTCGTCCAGCAGCCGCTCGTAGTCGGTGATCATCTGCCGCTCGAGCTTCCGCTCCGCCGCATAGCCGAACACGTCCCACCGCGACCCCCGCAGCACCTTGCCTTTGGCCAGAAGACGGAAAGCGGGCAGCATCCAGCCACCAAGGCGGATCTTGCGCGGGTGCCCGGTCACCTTGTCCTTGTAGAAGCGGGACAGCAGCGGAGGCGCCATGTGGAACTCGATCGCGCGCACGCCGTCGAACTGCGCTGCCACCTCGCGCTGGAACGCACCATCCGTGAACAGCCGCGCCACTTCGTACTCGTCCTTATAGGACAGCAGCTTGTGATAGGCGCGGGCAACTGCCATCGCCAACCCTGACCGGCCGGGCGCCTTTTCCTTCTCCAGACCGGCAACCCAGGCGATCTTGGAGCGGTAGCGCGCTGCCAGCTCTTCGTTCTGATAGGCAGCGAGATGGCTGGCGCGGAATGCGACGATGTCGTCGAGCGTTTCCGGCTCAACCTCGTGCTGAGCCGTCGGCTTGGCGATACGATCAATGGCGGCGCGGTCATGGGCGGCGAGCCGACCGAGCCGGAATGCAGACTGGTTCATCTCGACCGCGGCGCCGTTGAGCGCCACAGCCTGCTCAATTGCCGCTGAGCCGATCGGCACGTGCCCGAGCTGGTAGGCATAGCCGAGCAGGAACATGTTGGAGGCGATCGAGTCGCCGAACAACTTGACCGCGTAGTCGTGCGCATCGAACGCGTGAAGCGGCCCCTTCCGCACGCGGTCTGAGATGGCCTGCAACAGCTTCTCGCCGGGCACCACCAGGGTCGGATTGCGCGTGAAGTCGCCGGTGGTCATCTCGTGGGTCGATACGATGACCGCCGTTTCATCGGGCCGCATCGTCTCCAGAATCTTGTTCGACGCCGTGACGACGAGGTCGCCGCCCATAATCACGTCCGCGTTGGCGACGCCGACCCGGATGGCGTGGATTTCATCGGCCGTGCGCGCGACGCGCATGTGGCAGGCCACGGCGCCACCCTTTTGGGCGAGGCCCGTCATGTCGATGCTGCCATAGCCCTTGCCCTCGATATGGGCTGCCTGGCCGAGCACGGCGCTGATGGTGACGACGCCGGTACCGCCGACACCCGTGACAATCATCGAATACGGGCCGGTCAGCTCGGGAAGCGTGGGCTCCGGCATCGATGCAGCCAACTGGTCGAGCTCGCTGCTGCCGCCGGCCCCCTTCGACTTCTTCACCTTCGCCCCGTGCAGCGTCACGAAGCTCGGGCAGAAGCCCTCGGTGCAGGAGAAATCCTTATTGCAAGCCGACTGATCGATCGCGCGCTTGCGGCCGAGCTCCGTCTCGAGCGGCACCACGGCGACGCAGTTCGACTTCCGGCCGCAATCGCCGCAGCCCTCGCAAACCGCGGGGTTGATGAAAACGCGCTTGTCCGGATCGGGGAACTCGCCGCGCTTCCGGCGCCGGCGCTTCTCGGCCGCGCAGGTCTGATCATAAATCAGCGCCGTGACGCCATCGATCTCGGCCAGCGCCCTCTGCACGCTCATCAGGTCCCGCCGATGATGGGCCGTGACGCCGGCAGGCAGCTGGTGCTCGCCCTTGTACTTGTCGGGTTCGTCGGAAACGACTTCGACCCGGCGCACGCCTTCGGCAAGCAACTGGCTTGCGATCTGGCTGACGCTGATGTGGCCGTCGAGCTTCTGGCCACCGGTCATGGCCACTGCATCGTTGTAGAGGACCTTGAAGGTCATGTTCGCGCCAGCGGCCAGGGCAGCGCGAATGGCGAGGCTACCTGAATGGATGTAGGTCCCATCGCCAAGATTCTGAAAAATGTGCTTGCGCTTCGAGAACGGCGCTTCACCGATCCAGTTGGCGCCCTCGCCACCCATCTGCGTGAAGCCTTCGGTGGAACGGTCCATCCACTGCGCCATGTAGTGGCAGCCGATACCCGCATAGGCGCGCATGCCCTCGGGCACAACAGTCGATGAGTTGTGCGGGCAGCCGGCGCAGAAATAGGGCGTACGCAGAAAGGCTTCGGGCTGCGCGGGTCGGTTCCCCTTCAGCTGTTTCAGCGCCGCGACCTTCGCTTTCAGGGCTTCGCCGCCAGCATTCTGCCGGATCAGCCGCTCGCCGACCGCAATCGCGATATCCGTCGGCTCCAGCGCCCCCTTGGCCGGAAAGAGCCACTGCTCATTCTCGTCCTTCTTGCCGATTACGCGCGGCCGGTTAGGCGTATCGAAAAGCTGCTCCTTGACCTGGGTTTCGATCAGCGAGCGCTTCTCCTCGACGACCATGATCGTCTCGAGGCCGTCGGCGAAGCTGGCGACACCGCGCGGCTCGAGCGGCCAGACCATGCCGACCTTGTACAGCCGGATGCCGAGCTCATTTGCCCTCACCTCGTCGATGCCGAGCTCATCGAGCGCCTGGCGCACATCGAGGTAGCTTTTCCCGGTGGTGATGATGCCCAGCTTCGGCGCCGGGCCACCGCTCGTCACGATACGATCGAGCTTATTGGCGCGCGCGAAAGCGAGAATCGCAGCTCGCTTATAGTCGTGCAGGCGCGCTTCCTTCGTGAGCGGCTGATCGCCGATCCGGATGTTGAGGCCGCCCGGAGGCATCCGGAACTCGTCCTCGCCGGGGATCTGCACCGACACGCGATCGATCCGTCCATCGACGGTTGCGGTGCTCTCGATGTTGTCCTTGACGCACTTGAGCGCCACCCACACGCCGGCATAGCGCGACAGCGCGAACCCGATCAGGCCGTAGTCCAGGATTTCCTGGACTCCCGCCGGATTGAGCACCGGGATCATGTAGTCCACCATCGCGAACTCGGACTGGTGCGCGGAGGTGGAGCTTTCGCAGGTGTGATCGTCACCCAGCAGCGCGAGGACGCCGCCATGCTTCGAGGAGCCGGCGTGGTTGGCGTGACGGAACACGTCTCCCGTCCGATCGACGCCAGGCCCCTTGCCGTACCAGATGCCGAAGACGCCGTCGAACTTGCCCTCGCCCCGGAGCTCCGCCTGCTGCGAGCCCCAGATGGCTGTTGCCGCCAGATCCTCGTTGAGGCCCGGGTGGAAATGAATGTTGTGTTTCTCGACAATCGAGCGCGCGCGCTCGAACGCACCTTCGAGGCCCGCGATCGGCGAGCCACGATACCCCGTGACATAACCGGCAGTGTTCAATCCGGCCTGCTCGTCCCTGACCCGCTGCATCAGCGCGAGCCGGACGATGGCCTGCGTTCCCGTAAGGATCTGGCGGGTTTCGGAGAGATCGAACTTGTCGGTCAGGCTGACCGCGCGCTTCGGCATTGGACACCTCGGCATTGGGCGTCGACGCGGGCCCTGTGCGCCGAGCCGGCCCCGATTAGGTCAGTAGTCCTGACATAATCCTTACGCGAGGGAAGCCGGATGAGCAAACACGGAAATCCGCGATTTTCAGGAATCCAGAATGTTGGTGCTTCAGGCCCAGGTTGCAACCGCCTAGGTGTGCGCTGCAAAACGGCCGCAACGGACCATTCACACCAGGATTCAGGCGGTCGGAAACGGCAGTTCCGGTTCAC
>JAEZHL010000280.1 GCA_023416575.1 Pseudomonadota bacterium | reverse complement strand
ACGACCAGAAGGCCATGCGCCAACAAATTGCCCAGCTCGGCATGGGGCAGAAGCCGGCCTGGATCAACAGCCAGCAGGATTGGCCTGACGTCTACGGCTTGCCGCTCGACAACCTTTTCGGCGTGTTCGGGACGACGTGGTATTACAAGCTCGACCTGCCAGGCGTCGCCGACTTCGTGAATCGTTATCAGGCGATGTATCCGGACACCGGAATGCGAGTGCCGGGCAACGTATTTTACAATGGCTACATGGCGACGCGCGAATTGCTGAGCGCGATCGAGCGGGCGGGCTCCACCAACAACATCAAGATCATCAAGCAGCTCGAAGGCCACAAGATGTCGGCCAAGGACCGCATGCAGCATCACGACGCCTGGATCGACGCGGCGACGCATCAGGTCCAGCAGACGGTCTATCTCGCGACCGCCAACGTCGGCACCAAGGACAAGGACGACATGTTCAAGATCGTCACGCAGTCCGCACCCGCCGACGTCCAGGACACCGGCGCCGCAGCGGCCTGCAAAATGGAAACCTACGAGGCGACACCGACCTTCGACGCCTGAACTCTGATCGTCGAAGCCGGCGGGAGGCGGCCGGATCCGGGATCGGTCAGCTGTCTCTCGCGTCTCGCTTGTAACGGGCCCGTTCGGTCCGCCAACCACTTTCATTTAAGTTTGCGCATGATCAGTCTCGCTCCACATGTCCTCAACGGACTGACCATTGGCCTTCTGTTCGCGCTGATCGCGCTTGGCTTCAAGCTCGTCGTCGGCGTCATGGAGGTCATCAATCTGGCGCACGGCTCGCTGTTTGCGCTCGGCGCCTACTTCGCGTTGACGATCATTCAGCCAACCGGGTTTTCAGGCTTCGAACTCGGCACCTGGTGGCAGGGGTTGGCGCTCGAATGGCGCTACGTGGTCGCCCTGATCGTCGCGCCAATGTTGGCCGGCGCCGCCGGCATGATCCTCGAACTCTGCCTGCGCCCGACCTACGGCAAGCCTGCTCTCTACGGGCTGCTGCTGACGTTCGGCGCGGCACTCGTCATCGAGGAGCTGATCCGCCTCACGTGGGGCACGGGCGAGAAGAACCTCGATGTTCCGGCCGCCGTCAACGGCGCCGTGCTGATCGGCGGCATGATCTTCTCGAAATACAAGTTGTTCGCAGCTCTGTTCTCGATGGCGGCGATCATCCTCGTCTGGCTGTTCCTCGAACGGACACCCTACGGCGCCATCATAAAGGCCGGCGCCCACGACAGCGAAATGGTGCGCGCGCTCGGCTACGATCTCGGGAAGCTCAGAATTCTGGTTTTCGGCTTCGGCGCGGCGCTCGCGGGCCTCGCGGGTGTCGTCATGGTGCCCATCTGGGGCTTGCGACCTCACGTCGGCGTTGACGTTGTGATCCCTGCGTTCCTCATCATCGTACTTGGCGGCATCGGCAGTTTCTGGGGCGCCGTCGTCGCTGCGCTCCTCGTCGGCCTCTCCATCGGTATCACCGGCGCCTATGCGTCGGCTTGGTCGCTGATGTCGATGTATCTCCTGCTGATTGCCGTTGTCGGATTGCGCGTTCGCGGGCTGTTCGGGCGCAAGAGCGCGTTAGAGGCTTGATGCGTATGCTGTCTGACATCTCACCGCGGGCTGCGTCGATCGTGACGCCGCCGATGCTCGCCATGGCAGTGCTCCTCGCCAGCGCGCCGCTCTGGCTCCAGCCTGTCGGCCTCTACCAGTACCTCGGCATCGAGATCGCCATCTGGATGATCTATGCGTTGGGCTTCAACCTGCTGTTCGGCTATTCAGGGCTGCATTCGTTCGGCCACGGCGCGTATCTCGGCGTCGGCGCCTACGCGTTCGGCCTGTTCCAAAAGCATGTCGACGTCAGTCTCGGTGGCGGGCTGCTCGCGGCCGTACTGGCGGCGGGCTTCGCGGGCGCGGTCGTCGGGACCGCGGTCTCCCACCGTCGCGGGATCTACTATGCACTGATGACGATCGCCTTCGGGCAGGTGTTCTGGTTCGCCGCCATGAAGCTGCACTGGCTGACAGGTGGAGAAGACGGGCTGCTCAATATCCCACGACCACCCGTCGACCTCGGCATCGTCTCGCTTCGCCTCGACGACAACGTCGCGCTCTATGCCTTGGTCGCAACCGTGCTTTCCGTCATGGTCGTCCTGATGTGGCGTCTCGTAAACTCGCCCTATGGTCGCGTTCTGCAGGCAATCCGTCAGAACGAAACGCGCGCAGCCTTCGTCGGCTATGATGTGTGGTGGTACAAGTGGTCCGCCTTCGTCATATCGGCGATGTGCGCGGGCTTGGCCGGCGGCCTGTTCGCGATGGCCCAGCAGAGCGCCTATCCCGACGTCATGAGCGTACACCAGTCCGGCCTCATCGTGATGATGGTATTGATTGGCGGCGGGCTCGTGAGTTTCTGGGGACCTATTCTCGGCGTCATTATCTACTTCGTCGCGCGCGACGTGCTTGGGGCGATGACCGAGACCTGGCTCCTCTGGTACGGCCTGATGTTCATGGCACTCGTCATGTTCCAGCCGGAGGGCCTCGCCGGGTTGGTTGACCGCTGGCGGTCGCGCGGTCGCTCTGCGACGCCGATGCCTTCTCCCGAAGTGGAGACGGCGTGATGGTCCTCTTTGCAGCGCGCCATATTCACAAGCGCTTCGGCGCACGCGTGGTGCTCGAAGATATCTCTCTCGCCTTCACCGAAGGCCAGGTGAGCGGCATTATGGGACCGAACGGGGCCGGCAAGACCACGTGCTTTAACGTTCTGACGGGGCGGTATCAGCCGGATCGTGGCGACATCGAGTTCGATGGCCGCGCCATTACGGGCCTGACGCCGCAGCGCATCGCAAACATCGGCATCTCGCGGTCGTTTCAGTTGATGACTCTGTTCGACGAAGCCGCGGTCATCGAGAATGTGATGGTGGCGCTGCCGGAGTTTCGCGCCCGGAGCCGCGAGATGTTCACCACGCCGTTCGCGGATCGCGAACTGATGGACGCGGCCTGTGAGGTACTCGAGCAAGTCGGGCTCGTGGCAAAAGCGTGGCTGCCGTCCAGGTCGCTCTCGTATGGCGAGCGGCGCGGTCTCGAAATCGCCGTCGCCCTCGCCGCACGCCCGCGCATCGTTTTCCTCGACGAACCGACGTCAGGACTCGGCGCCGAGGCAACGCTTGCACTCGCGAAGCTCGTCCAGCGTTTGAGGGAACGCTACACCATCGTCATAATCGAGCATGACATGCGCTTCCTGTTCGAGCTGGCCGACCGCATCTCCGTCATTCACTGGGGCCAAGTGATCGCAGAGGGAACACCGGACGAATTGCGGCGCAACAAGTGGGTCAAGCGCTCCGCACTCGGGGAGTTGGCTTGATGCTCGAAGTCTCGGCGATCGACACGTTCTACGGCGAAACCCAGGCGCTGTTCGGCCCCTCCCTCCGCGTCGCGCCCGGCGAAGCCGTGGCCTTGCTCGGGGCCAACGGCGCCGGCAAGACGACGATGCTGCGCTCGATCCTCGGGCTGACGCCACCGCGCAAGGGTTCAATCTGCTTCGACGGGGCAGACATCACCGCCGAGGCCACGCATCGTATCACGCGCCGGGGCGTCGGCTGGGTTCCAGACGATCGGCGCGTATTTCCCAGCTTGACGGTACGACGCAACCTTCAGATCGGCCTGCGCCGGACGCGCTTCCGCCCATGGACCATAGAGGAAGTATGCCGCTTATTCTCACCGCTCGAGCACCTCATGGGCCGCGAGTGCGAGAACCTCTCCGGCGGCGAGATGCAGATGGTAGCGATATCGCGCGCCCTGCTCGGCTCTCCGGGCCTCGTCCTGCTTGATGAGCCGAGCCAGGGCCTCGCGCCGAAGATCGTACAGGACGTGATGCGCACGGTTCTTCGCTTGAAGTCCGAGGGCGTCGCGGTCTTGCTCGTGGAGCAGAACGCGCTGGCTGCGCTGGAGGTCGCCGATCGGGTCTACGTGATGAGCCGGGGGCGGATCGCTCACGAAGGTGCCGCGCGCCATTTGCTCGCCGACACCGCCTTGCGCACGCGCCTCATCGGGATGTGAGCCATGACCAGGATGCTCGAAGTCCGAGGTTTGCAGAAAGTCTATCGACAGGGCTGGCTACCGTCGCGGGAGACTTTTCGTCTAAATGCGGAATTCGTGGTCGAGAAACCCGCGATCGTGGGGCTGATGGGGCCGAACGGATCGGGCAAGACGACGTTGTTTGAACTGATAACTGGATCGAACACGCCGGATGCTGGCTCGGTCCTGGTAGGCGGGCGGGATATCCACGGCGTGCGCACCGACGAGCGCGATCGCCTCGCCATTCATTACCACCAGTCTTATCAGGTGCGACACTTCCATTCCTGGGTGCCGAACGTCTTCCTGAAAAAAGCGGGATCGGAATATCCGCTCGTGCATCTCTTCGACGAGCCGCAATTCAACACGCAGGACGGTTACATCGGGTTCATGCTCGACTTCTTCCGCAAGCTGCGCAAGAACGGCCGCCTCGTGTTCCTTTGCGTGCATCCCAACGAACGCTTCCACCTCGAAATCCTTTCCGAGATCTGCGAGCGGTTTCTCTTCGTCAACAAAGGAACGGTGACGCAGCTCCCGACTTTCGCCGACGTGGTGGCGCATCCGCCCGCCCGTGCCTATCTCGGCGCCCTGTTGGAGGAGTCACCCCCATGATGCCCACGCCTCGTGCTGCCCTCGTCGGAGCCGGCATGATCAGCCTCTATCACTTGCGCGCATGGCGGGCGGCCGGCGTGCCGGTGGTTGCCATCTGCGACGTCATTCCCGGCAGAGCCGCAGAGCGCGCCGCCGAGTTCGGGATCACCAGAGTTTATGATGATCCGCGGCGTATGTTCGATGACGGTGGATTCGATCTCGTCGACATTGCAACCTCTGTCGAAGCCCATGCGCCTCTCGCACGCATGGCCGCAGACCATGGCGTTCACATAATGCTGCAGAAGCCGATGACCGAGACGGTTGCGCAAGCGGAAGCGCTGGTCCGCGACATCGGGGATCGCGTCCGCTTCATGGTGCACGAGAACTATCGCTTCCGGCCACATTACATGACGGTGCGGCGATGGCTGTCCGAGGGGCGCATCGGAACCATCCGCCATGCGCAGATTTCAGTGCGTGGCTCCGGACTTTGCCCCCGGGAAGGCAAAGTGCCGTTCCTGATCGAACGCCAGCCGTATCTCACTGGTTTCCGGCGCAATCTCGTGTTCGAAACGATGATCCATCACTTGGACGTGCTGCGCCTGCTGGCGGGGCCGCTTCGCGTCGTCGCCGCCCGTCTCGGCCGCCTCGCCGCGGATTTACCGGGCGAGGACACCGCCGCGATCCTCATGGAAGGACGTGATGGATTGATCGCAACGGCGGACGGCTGCATCTGCGCCCCGGGCTATCCCGAACTGCACGGCGACCGGCTGGAGCTGATCGGATCGATAGGCACCATCGTCATGGAGCTGAACCGGGTCTTTATCGTCGGCCGTGAGAGGGAGGTTGAAACGGTCGATCTCATCGGCCGCTATCAGGAGTGCTTCGATCACGCTGTCGGGATGTTCGTCGCGGGCGTAACCACGGGCGGCCCGTTCGAGACCGATCGGCTCGACAATCTGGAGACGATGCGGCTCATGGAGAGCGTCTACCGCGCGGCTGGAGTCGAGGTCGCTCCATGTCCGTGATCGACCCTTCGAGCAGCTTGACGCCCCGCATCGACTTGGCCGTCATCGACCGCCTGTTTTCGATCGATGGACTGCACGTATTTATCCCTGGCGGATACGGCGCGATCGGCGAGGCCATCGCCTGGGCGATGGCGCGGCATGGCGCCCGCGTCAGCATCGCCGGCCCCAATCGCGATCGCGCCGACGCCTTGGCGACCGCCATCCGGGCCAAGGACGCCGTTGCGGCAGCCGTCGGACTGGATGCGCGCAACGTCGGCTCTGTTCAGAGCGCAGTCGACGCAGCCGTCGCCACCTTCGGCGCGATCGACGTTCTCGTGAACTGCGTCGGCATTCAACGTGAGCAAACGCTGCTCGACGTGACCGAGGAGGTTTTTGATGAGATGTACGAGACGAACCTGAAATCTGCGATGTTCATCGCCCAAGCCGTTGCGCGCCATCAGATCGCGGCTGGACGTGGTGGACGCCACATTCATCTCTTGTCGGTTCGCTCACATCTTGCGTTGCGCGGTCGCGGCTATTCCGCCTACTGCGCTACGAAGGGCGGCCTGCTGATGCTGGTCAAGCAACACGCCATGGAACTCGCCCCGCACAACATAACCGTCAACGGTGTTGCGCCAACGTTCATTCAGTCCGATCGCATTCGCCCGCACCTCGAACGAGAGGAATTTCGGAAGTTCATCCTGAGCCGGAATCCACTTGGCCGGATCGGCGAACCGATCGAGGTCGCCGGACAGGTCATCGCCTTGGCTGCCCCCGCAGGGAGCTACATCACCGGCCAGATCGTCTACATCGACGGCGGCATAACGGCGAGCCAGTAAAGAATGGCTGCGCTCACCGGATCTCGTGCTTCAGATCCGGCGCCCGGTTCGAGAGCAAGGCAACCGGTAGTGTTGAAACACTGCGATTGTTGGAGCACGCCTATTTAGCCGCAAGTCAACGCGGTTTGCTTGACGCTATGACAAGCGATGACGCGTGCAGAGATCGACACCGCGCGGTAAGCTAGCAAGCCGCTTGCTGCGATTATGATCGGCTGGAGACCTAAAAACTCGGATTTTGTCGGTCACCAATAGTGACCATGCGAGGTTGCAATGGAACCCAGAAACAGGGACCGACGTGCATTCGTTGCGGGGGCGGCAGCCCTGGTGGCTGGTCTGCATGATACAGCAGCCTCCGTTCCGGCTCGCGCCGTTGAAAAAGGCGGAGCAACCCTTAAAGTAATCGACTTCCACAGTCATTATGTCGGACCGATATTTACACCAATTGCCGGGGCGGCCGCGCCAGCTGCGCAAAAACCCTACTGGCATCAGGTCAATCGCAACCTTTCCGAACCGCAGGCCCTCCTGTCATCGATCGGCACTGCGG
>JAEZHL010000276.1 GCA_023416575.1 Pseudomonadota bacterium | reverse complement strand
CCCCAGATCGCCTGGCGGTGACAATCGTCGCGCACGGGAGGGTTCATCTGGGCGAAGGTGCCGAGCCGCTCGTAGCAGTCGGGCGCCACGAGCGTCAGGTGATGCGGCGTGACCTCGACGCTTGCCCACTCCTTGTGATCGGCGAGGAACGCCATCTCCTCGGCGGTCGAGACGTGCAGGATGTGGATCCGGCGACCGTGCTTCTCGGCAAGGCCGACGAGCCGCTGGGTGGCGATCAGCGCTGCCGTCTCGTCACGCCAGACGGGGTGCGAGGAGGCATCACCCGGCCGCCGCAGCCCGGCCCGCTCCCTGAGGCGCGCCTCATCCTCCGAATGGAAGGCAGCGCGGCGGCGGATCTTGGCAATGATGCGGTCGAGCGTCGGTTCATCCTCGACGAGCAGGTCGCCGGTGGACGCACCCATGAACACCTTGATGCCCGCCGATCCCTCCAGCCGTTCGAGCTCGGGAATGTCATCCACGTTCTCCCGCGTGGCGCCCACGTAGAAGGCGAAGTCGCAGAACATGCGATGGCGCGCGCGGCGGACCTTGTCGGCCAGCGTCTCGGCGCTCGTCGTCAGGGGGCTCGTGTTCGGCATCTCGAACACGGCCGTCACGCCGCCCAGCACGGCCGCGCGGCTGCCCGTCTCGAGATCCTCTTTTTGCTCGAGGCCCGGCTCGCGGAAATGCACTTGGCTGTCGATGACGCCAGGGAGGACGTGCAACCCGGTGCAGTCGATGTTTTCGCCAGCTGCCTCGGCAGGAATTGAGCCGAGCGCCGCGATGCGGCCGCCCCGGATGCCGATGTCGCGCCGGCCGATTCCATCCTGGTTGACGACAGTGCCGCCCCGCAGCACCAGATCAAATGTCTCGGCCATAGCTCATGCCTCCATCCGCTTGCTTCGCCGCCGCCCGGCGCTTACGTACCTATGTCCGCACCCCGGCCGCCAGTGATTTGTTGCCGCCCGGGTGCACGGGATCGGGGTAGCACGATGACGAGCTTGAAGGTTGCGCCTCTCGCGGACCAGGGTGTGGTGCGTGTCACCGGCGCCGATGCGGCCAAGCTGCTGCAGGGTTTGGTCACGGTTGATTTGGATCGCCTCGAGCGGCAACCGGCCGTGTTTTCTGGCCTTTTGACGCCACAGGGCAAGATCCTGTTCGACTTCTTCATCGTCAAGACGGACGAGGGTTTCCTGCTCGAGACGGCCCGGGACAAGGCGCCAGACCTCGCCAAGCGGCTCAACTTCTACAAGCTGCGGGCGAACGTGGCCGTCGCCGACGTCTCTGCGGACTATGCCGTCGCGGCGCTCTGGGGTGGGCCGGAGCCGCGGCACGATCCGGCCGTCATCGCTTATCCCGACCCGCGGCTCCCCGATCTCGGCTGGCGGGCGATTGCTCCGGCTGGGGCGGGTCTTGCCAGTGCTGTTGATGCAACTAAAGCCGACTATCATGCCCATCGCGTGCGCCTCGGCATGCCGGAGGGCGGCCGGGACTATGCGCTTGGCGACAGCTTCCCACACGAGGCGCTGTTCGATCAGATCGGCGGCGTCGATTTCGACAAGGGCTGCTATGTCGGGCAGGAGGTGGTCTCACGGATGCAGCACCGGGGAACGGCCCGCAAGCGCGTGGTGCCGGTCGTCGGGCAGGCCGATCTTACGACCGGCGCGCCGATCAAGGTCGGTGAGGCGGTGATCGGGAGTGTCGGCTCGGTCGCGGGAACCCGGGGCCTTGCTCTGCTGAGGCTGGATCGGGTCGGTGAGGCTCTCGCCAAAGGCCTTCCAATCACAGCCGGCGACGTGCCGGTTGCGGTCGACCTGCCGGGCTGGGTGCGCTTTACAATTCCCACGAGCGAAGACACGGCGCAGGTGTGACGTGGCAGCACTCGATCAGGCCGATACCGCGCTTCAGCGCTGCTCCTGGGCGGGCAGCGACGCGCTTTACATCCACTATCACGACGAGGAGTGGGGTGTTCCGAAGGCCGCCAGCGGCGCGCTGTTCGAGAAGCTTGTGCTGGAAGGCTTCCAGTCGGGCCTGTCGTGGATCACCATTCTGCGCAAGCGGGAGAACTTCCGCCGCGCCTTCGACAACTTCGATGCTGAGCGCATCGCTCGCTATGGCGCCGATGACGTGGTGCGCCTGATGGCGGATCCGGGCATCGTCCGCAACCGGCTCAAGATCGAGGCCACCATCGACAATGCCCGCGCCTACATGAAGCTGGCGGAGACCGAGGATCTGGGGACCTTCCTGTGGAGCTTCCTCCCGGATGGGCCGATCGTGAACCACCGCAAGCCGGATGAAAAGCTGCCGCCATCGACGGAGTTGTCGGCGCGCATCTCGAAGGCGCTCAAAGCCAAGGGATTCCGCTTCGTCGGTCCGACCACGGTCTATGCCTTCATGCAGTCCGTGGGCATGGTCAACGATCATCTCGTCAGCTGCCACCGCCATGGCCCGTGCAGCGCCTTGCAGCGGCAGTTCAAGCCACCGCGCCCGGAGGCATCGTGACCAGGCCGCGCCGAAAGCCGGGGACCCCGTCGCGCCCTGGCGAGCCGCCGCGCGCCTGGCAGCGCATGCTGTCGGGACGCCGGCTCGATCTGCTCGACCCATCGCCGCTCGACGTCGAGATCGAGGACATCGCGCACGGCCTGTCGCGCGTCGCCCGCTGGAATGGGCAGACGCTTGGCCCCAACGCGTTCTCGGTCGCTCAGCACTGCCTCGTCGTCGAGGATATCGTCGGCGCGTTCAACCCCCGCTATTCGCGCAGCTGCCGGCTGATGGCGCTGCTGCACGATGCGCCCGAGTACGTCATCGGCGATCTCATCAGCCCGTTCAAAGCGGCGATCGGGCTCGACTACAAGGCCTTTGAGAAGCGCCTGATGCGTGCCATTCACACCCGCTTCGGCCTGCCCGCTGAGCCGTCGCCCGCCGTCGCCGCCGAGATCAAATCGGCCGACCACGTCGCGGCATATTTCGAGGCGACCCGCCTTGCTGGCTTCTCCGAGGAGGAGGCCGCCCGCTACTTCGGCCGGCCCGAGGGACTGCCTGATGACCTCGCGGGCCGGCTCGATCAGCTATCGGGCTGGCCGACATCCGAGGCACAGCAGCGCTTTCTGGAGCGGTTCGCGGAGTTGGTGGGGTGAGGGCGTGGGGTAATGGGCGTTCAGAGGCCCCGGTGCGTTCGCGCCCCTTTGGGATGATAAGCTCGGCGATCATAATAGCTATGCAACTCGGGCAGCGACAGAACCACTGAATCCGGCTCCGAAGCTGGGCAAGACGAGCTGGCGCGCGTCATCGGCACTTGGACCCGACAAGAGCACGGGGAGCTTGAACTGAGTTTCGCCCGTGCCACGCCCTTGGCCCACCACAGCGGTGTACCGCGACCACGTCCCACGCGGGACCGCTTCGGCGACGATCGCGGTCAGCGAGCCATCGTTGCGCTTCTGCTGGTACATCAGGTTCAGGGTCTGCAGTGCCGAGTCCAGGGTTGCAGCCATATTAAGCCTGGCTGCGTTGCACTCCTCGCCTTCGAAAATCAGCAGATAGTGGGCCGGAACGCCGACTTCTCTGACCGCGAGCAGGCAGAAGGGAGACTGCGAGAGGGCGCCTGCGGCACGGATCTTCTCCATCGCCGCAGTGACCTGCATCGCAGACAGCTTCTCACCTTCCATGTCGGAATACTCGGCCGTCTTCTGCTCGAATCTGATGAGAGGCATGTCGCCCACGAGACCCGTGCAGGTGACGATGTCGCCCAGCCGGTAGCGGTAGAGCCCGTTCGTGGTTGTGACGATCACCTCATACTGACGGCCCGGCTCGAGCTCATTTGCCAGCACCGTCTCGCTGCTGCCGATGGGCTGGAACTCGTAGAAGGCGTCGTGAACGAGGACGCCATTGGCCGTTCCGGACGACAAGGGGATGGTGTGGCGGCCCTCGGTTGAGATGTAGCCTATGTCCCGGAGAACACCATCACCGTAGTAGGCGGGGATTTCGTGCGCCTGATAACCGACGGTGCCGCCCGTCCAGCAACTGATACAGCGCACGTTCCAATAATGTCGCGGCAGCAGGACGTCGTGACAATTTGCGAGCGCCTCCAACTTGCGCGCCCGCTTTGCTGATTTTCGCTGGAAGCGCGGCACGAGGCCCGGGGAAAGCGAGCGAATAGAGTCGAGCCCGGTTCTGCAGGTGCCGTCGTAGATGTCCCGGATCAGATCTTCCTTATGGGCGTCGGCAAATCGGGCGAGCGACAGAAGGTTGGTTGCCGTCGTGGTGATGATGAAGCCGATGTCCTCGAGCAGAGCACGCCGCATGATGAGGTAGTTTCGGACACTCGTATCCGCGATGTCCCCGAGGATGTGCGGGGTCGCGAAAAACGATCGCTGCAGCGCATTCTGGTATTTGGCAGTGATCGCGCTCGCCATGCCGATCTGGTGACCCGATGCGGTCATTCCGAGGTTCGAAGGCGCTGAGATCTGCAGCCATTTCTGCGTGGTCAGCCCGATGTCATCCGATACCGCCTTGGCGCCCCAGATCCGCCACTGCCGCTGGTAGTCCTTCAGCCACGTGCGTGTCACCGGGAGGATTTTCGGGGTGCCGGTCGAACCACTGGTCGACGCGAACGCTATGATGGGCTCGTCGTCCGGCAGCAAGGCCTGCACCCGACCTTCAGCAACGCTAGTCAGGTACGGCGCGAGGTCCGCGTAGTTGGTAATCGGCACGGCCGACCGGAAGTCATCGATCGTGTTGATGGATGAGAATGCGTGCTCGCGGCCCCAGTCGGTCGCGGCGGATCTGGAAATCCAGGACAACAAGCGGCTGTTCTGGTGCAACTGGCCGGACTTGGAGCGGGTCTCAAAACCTTTCAGAAGC
>JAEZHL010000226.1 GCA_023416575.1 Pseudomonadota bacterium | reverse complement strand
TAGCAGTACCTATCCCGGCCAGCTTTCCCTATGTGAAATTCAAGAAGGAATACGAGCAACTCAATGTTCCACTAGCGTCTATGTTGGCCCAAAACTGACATAGCGACACGTTGGGTTTCCCCGGATGACGAAGGTCAATCTCGATTTTACGCGCGTTGACGCCGCTTTAAAGCTGGCGACACGAGAGCGTGAACTTGCTGCAGATAGAGAACAACTCGCGATCGCGAGAGGCCGGGCGGCAATCGCAACGAACCTGATCACATACTCGGCTGCTGGGGCCACGGTGCTGATCGTGAGCGTCGGGCTTGCAATCTGGTTGGCTACTCCAAAGTCCGGCATGCCGTCCAATCCAATCATCACCGGTACAAACCGAGTGCAGCCGCAAGCCGTCCCGGTTCAAGGTGTCCCCCCCAACAAGATTGTCTCCAACATCAATCTGTTCAATTCAATCGATGCCCGCGATCTGGGCCTCGCGAACCCCTACATCATTTCGCTTAATGCAGGTCATGGGTATGAAGACAGCAATTCCGACCATTGGGAAACAGCTTGGTGCTACGCCGATTTTAGAAAGGACGAGCTGGATTACAGAGTGACACTTGCGTATAAGACTCGGGCGGGTAATCTTGATCAGCCGGCAAGCGAGAATGAGCGCCGCCAGCTGCTCCTAACTGAGAAGGACATGTCCTACTTGCGAGGCCAATGCCCTTGGAGACCGAAGTGAGCAAGATCAGGTAGACTGGTTCTTCGCGCGTCTCCCAAATCCCCCTTCACTTGGGGAGGCCGGAGCGTCACTGGCCCGCTACCAAGGACCGTGCAGGCAGATCTGGAAGGCGGCGCGGATCGAGCTGTGCCCGCGCCCCCTCCTCGCTTCAAGCCTTGCCGCCGGATGCCCGGATCTGGCTCAGGGATTGGCGTGGCGTCAGGGCTTCCGGATCGATCTTGAGCTCGATGACCGATGGCTTGCCCGCGGCGAGCGCCCGCTCGAAGGCCGGCAGGAACTCGTCGGTGTGGCGGACCGTCTCGCCATGAGCGCCGAAGCTGCGGGCGAAGGCGGCGAAATCCGGGTTCACCAGAGTCGTCCCGACCACGCGTTCCGGGTAGTTCTTCTCCTGGTGCATGCGGATCGTGCCGTACATGCCGTTGTTGCAGACGATCGTCACGACATCGAGCCCGTACTGCACGGCCGTGGCCAGCTCCTGGCTCGTCATCATGAAGCAGCCGTCGCCGGCGAACGTGACCACCGGGCTGGTCGGTGCGGCGAGCTTGGCTGCGATGGCGGCCGGCAGCCCGTACCCCATCGAGCCCGAGGTCGGCGCGAGCTGCGTGCGGTAGCCTTTGTACTTGAAGTAGCGATGCACGAAAGCCGCGTAGTTGCCGGCGCCGTTCGCTACGATGCCATCCGGCGGCAGCACGTCGGAAACGGTGCGGATGACCTGCTCGAGCTGCACGGCACCCGGCGTCGCGATCGGCGCCAGCGCCGCCTCGTAGGCGGCCTTGAGGTCCGCGCGCCGTTGCCGCCAGGGGATGTTCGCGGGCGGCTGCAGGGCATCCAGGGCAGCCGCGAACTGAGCCGCCGTCGCCGCGATCGGCAGGTCCGGCGCGTAGACGGTTCCGAGCTCATCGGGGCTCGGATGCACGTGAACGAGCTGCTGCCGCGGGTTCGGAATGTCGATCAACGTATAGCCGCTGGTCGTCATCTCGCCCAGACGCGCGCCGACGACGATCAGCACATCGGCATCGCGGACCGCCCCCGCGAGCTTGCCGTCGATGCCGATACCGGCATGGCCGACATAGCAAGGGTGCCGGTTGTCCATGTAGTCCTGGAAACGGAACGCCGCCGCCACCGGCAGATCGAATCGCTCAGCGAAGCGCTCGACGCGCGCCTGGACCTCGCCGCTCCAGCCCGGCCCGCCGATGATCATCAAGGGCGTCTTTGCCTTCGCCAGCAGATCCGACAGCTCGGCCATCGTGCCCGCATCGGGTGCAGGCTCGGGCGTGCGGGCGCGGCGGGCGTCTTTCGCCTCGGCTTTCGCCGACAGCATGTCCTCCGGCAGGCCGAGTACGACCGGACCAGGCCGCCCGGACGTAGCGACGTGGAAGGCGCGGCTGACATACTCGGGAATGCGTTCCGTGGAGCGGATCACGGCGGCCCACTTCACGAACGAGGAGAAAAGCTGCTTTGTCTCGATCTCCTGGAAAGCCTCGCGGTCCTCGTGCCGCTCGCCGGGAAGGCCGAGGAACAGGATCATCGGCGTCGAGTCCTGCTGCGCCACATGCAGGCCGCTCATGGCATTGGCCGCGCCCGGGCCGCGAGTGACGAAGCAGATGCCCGGCTTTCCGGTCATCTTGCCCCAGGCTTCCGCCATCATCGCGGCCCCGCCTTCCTGACGGCAGATGATCGTGCGGATCTGGTTGGAATCGTAGAGCCCGTCCAGCGCGGCGAGGAAACTTTCGCCCGGCACCGTGAAGGCTGTCGTCACGCCTTGCGCCTCGAGCTGATCGATCAGGATCTTGCCGCCGTGCCGCATGATTTCTCCCCGCGTCCCTCGCTGGTTTTCTCTGCTATTTCTAGGCAATCCAGCGGCGGTAGAGATAGCGAAAAAAGCGCGCGGCCGCCCTGGCGCCGGGCTTCGGCGCTGGACAATGCACATGCACTTGACTAGACCGCCGTCGAGGCAGAACTGGCCGGGGGAAATCTACGCTTATGGCTGAGGAACCGATTACGGCCCAAAAGGGCCCCTATCAGGTCGAACTCGTCGAAGGACGCGCCTATCTGTGGTGCGCCTGTGGCCGCTCCGCGAGGCAGCCCTTCTGCGACGGCTCCCATACCGGGACCGGTATCGAGCCGGTGCGCTTCGTCGCCGAGGTTTCCGGCACCGTCAACCTGTGCGGCTGCAAGACCACCGACGACCCGCCCTTCTGCGACGGCTCGCACAATCTGCTGTGACGGGTGGAGAGCGAGTGCCTGAGAGCGCCACTCGCACCATTGCCATGCCGAACTAGGCTAGCACCTCTGCCTCCGAAGCTGCCGCCTCGTACGCTTCCGTTGCGGCAAGCCAGGCTTCTTCAGCCTCGCTCAGGCGTTTTGCCGCCTGCCCCCTGCTGATCGACAGCCGCTGCGCCTTGTCGGGATCGCGGGCGTAGAGGTCGGCGTCGGCCAGCGCAGAATCGAGCGCGGCGATCTCGGCCGTGATGCGCTCCACCTGCTTTTCAGCCGTTTGCATCGCCTTCTTCAGTGGCGCGAGCTCCGCCCTCCGTTCCGCGGCGGCCCGCCTCTGCTCGGCACGGCCGACCCGGCTCTCCGCGGACGCCGCATCCTTCGCGCGCTCGCGGTTGCGCGCCCCGCGCTCGGCGAGCAGCAACTGGCGATAAGCGTCCATATCACCGTCGAACGACTTCACCGTGCCATCGCGCACGATCCACAGCCGGTCTGCCGTCGCCTCCACCAGATGCCGATCGTGGCTGATGATGATGACGGCACCCTCGAACTCGTTGATTGCCTGCATCAGCGCCTCGCGGCTGTCGACGTCGAGGTGGTTCGTGGGCTCGTCGAGGATCAGAAGGTGCGGCCCCTTGAACGCGGTCAGCATGAACAGAAGACGCGCCTTCTCGCCACCTGACAGGTTCGCGCAGCGCGTGTCCGCCTTGTCGATCCCGAACCCGTAGCCGCCGAGCCGCGTCCGCTTCTGCGCCTCGGTCGCCTCCGGCATGAGACGGGCGATGTAGTCGTACGGCGTCTTGTTCGGATCGACCTCATCGAGCTGATGCTGGGCGAAGTAGCCGACCTCGATGCGATTGGCGCCGTACACGTTGCCCGACAGCGGCGCCAGGCGGCCCGAGATCAGCTTCGCGAACGTAC
>JAEZHL010000122.1 GCA_023416575.1 Pseudomonadota bacterium | reverse complement strand
TGATCAGTGCCACATAGACCACCGCCAGGGCCGAGGCGGGCAAAATGAGACTTCTCAGCCAGGGCACCACGCCCTTCTCGAGTGGGGTATAGCCCTGCACCGGCAGCCAGCCCAACTTCAGCCCGATAATGTAGGCGAGCAGATAGCCTGTGACGAACAGGGGTAGCGAAAAGCCCGCCACGCAGAAGATCATCGCAAAGCGATCGAACAGCGATCCCCGCGCCCAAGCCGCAGCGACGCCGAGCGGGACAGCAATCCCGACCGACAGCACGAGTGTCAGCGCCATGAGGGAGAGCGTGGGCTCCAGCCGCTGCGCGATCAATTCCGTCACCGGCTTACCGCTCAGCGCCGAGCGACCCAGATCGCCCTGGAGAATGTTCAGCCCCCACTCGAAGAACCGCACGAAGAACGGCCGGTCGAGCCCGAGCGACTGCCGCACGCGCTCCACGACTTCGGGAGTCGCTTGATCACCCGCGATGATCAGCGCCGGGTCGCCCGGAGCGATGTAGAGGAGGCTGAAAACGAAAATAGCCACCACGAGGATCACGGGCAGCGTCGCGAAGCAGCGGCGGAGGATGTAACTTGGCATGGCGGGACCGATGCAGGCGCGGCGTCATGAATGCGTCGCCCGCCTGTGGGGCGGGCGACGCGATAAGCCTTGATCCGATCAGGCCGGACGCACGTCGAACAGCTTGGCAAAGCCCGGACGGAACCCGGTCAGCTTCTTGGACGCAATGCCTGGGCCCTCGAGCTCGCCGCACGGGATGTAGGGGACGTCTTCCCAGGCCTGCAGCTGGATCTCACGCGCGATGGCGAGCTGCTCTTCCGAGGTGGTCGCATCGAACCACTTCGTGTTGAGCTCTTCGAGGCGCTCGCTCGTCGGCCAGCCGAACCAGCTCTTTTGGCCCGCGCCGCGGACGAAGAAGTTCGAGGCCTGGTCGAGGAAGTAGTCGGAGTCGCCCGCAACGAAGAAGCAGCTCCAGCCGCCCTTATCCAGCGGCTCCTTGCTCGCGCGGCGCTGCGAGGCGGTCGCCCAGTCCATGGTCTGGAAGTCGACGTTGAGGCCCATTTTGCGGAAGATGTCAGCGCCAACCTGGCTCGCGGCCAGGAACGCCGGCAGGTCGGTCGCAACGAGCATCACGACGCGCTCGTTGTTGTATCCCGCCGCCTTCAGCTCGGCCTTCACATTATCCCAGTCCTTGCGCGCGGCGAGCTTTTCCATCCCGGCGTCGTTGCGCATGGAGCCGTTGTAGATGCCCAGGTTGGCCGCCCAGCGGCCCGAACCGCCGACGGCCTGCATGATCGCCGTCTGATCGATGCAGGACAGCAGGATCTGACGAATCTTGGGGTTGTTGAACGGCTCGGTGAGGTGGTTGAGCCGCAGGAACATGACCTGCCCGGCGGAAGGCACGACCTGCAGGTCGGGGTGGTTCTCGAACATCGGCAGGAAGTCCGGCAGCGGACGCTCCCACCAGTGCATCTCACCCGACTGAATGGCAGCGAGCGCGGTCGCGGGGTCGGGGATGATGTGCCATTCGACACGATCAAAATGAGCGACCTTCGGGCCCGAGCTGTGACCAGACGGGCCATCCTTGCGCGGAACGTAGCCCGCGAATCGCTTGTAGGCCACAAATGCGCCGGGGTTGAACTCGTTGGCCAGGAATTGGAACGGGCCCGAGCCGATGATCTCGCTGACCGGCTTGGTGGGATCCGTTGCGGCCAGGCGCTCGGGCATGATCGCAGGCATGAACGAGCCGACCTTGCCAAGTGCTGCCGGCAAGAGCGCGAACGGCTTCTTCAGGCGGAACTGGATCTCGCGGTCGGAGATCGCGCTGAGCTCGTCCGTGGCACCCTGCAAACCGGCGCCGAAGGTGTCGCGCTTCATCCAGCGCTTGATCGAGGCCACCGCGTCGCGCGCCAGAACCGGCTCGCCGTCGTGGAACTTCAGACCCTCGCGCAGTTTAAGCACCCACGTCTTCTTGTCGTCCGAAACGGTGTGACCTTCCACCATCTGGGGGTGCGGCTGGTAGTTTTCATCCATGCCGTACAGCGTGTCGAAAACCATGTAGCCGTGCGCGCGCGTGGCAGCCGCGGTGTTGGTGATGGGGTCAAGCACTGCCGGGGCAGAGGCGGGCACGAACTTCAGGACAGAAGCCGCACCGCGCGAGGCCCGTGCATAGGACGGCAGGGCCAGTGCAGCGCTGGCCGCGACTGCACCCTTAAGAAGGTCACGTCTTTTCATATTTATCCCCCCACGGGCTCAGACGTAGAATTAACTAGCGCAAGCGGTTAGCACTCATGCACACGAGGGTCAAATCCTGGGGGGCAGACTTGCTGCAAGACAGACTTGAGCTTGTCGCAGAAATAGGCGGGATCGAGCGCTGCTCAATTTGGCGACAGATGTTGGCCGAGTCTCCGGCTCCACTGCGGGGCTCGGATGCGCAACATCGAGCGGATCTGCACGATTGCGCTCCCTACTTCATCCAAGTATCTGACCACGTCCAGCAGCACAACGTCGCGCCATGTTCGGCGGCGGGATCGCCCTGATCATCCATGCGTGAACATCAGCCAGAACGAATGACGCAAGCCCGGCTCACCTTCCGCCCGAACATCCTGTTCCTCTCCAAGGATCCAGCGCTCGTAGAACGGCAGCTCCAAGGAGCGGCGCTGAGCCTCAGCGATGCGGGACCGCTGCGTGACGACATCTCGACCGACGAGATCACGCCACTCCCCACGCTGCTGGCCTTCGACGAACGCCTCGGCGAGGTCGCGCACATCGGCTTCAAGGCGGGAGACCGCCTGCCAATCGTGCGCGGGGCGTTGAAAGCCGCGGGAATAACGGTGCTGGTTGGCGGCAAGCGCTACGGCAAGGGCTCCTCGCGCGAGCACAGCCCGGTGGCCGAGCAGGCGGCGGGGGTGCGGCTCATCATTGCCGAGAGTTTCGAGCGCATCTACCGGCAGAACTGCGACAACGTCGGGCTCTTCACCTCGACTGATTTCGGGCTGATCGATCGCATCCGCGCGGGCGAGGAGATTCCCCTCGAAGACCTTTTGCAGGGCCGCGAACGTCTGGCCGCCGCGATTTTGCGTGCCGGCGGACTGCTGGCCTATGGTCAGGCGCATCTGCGCGGGCTGAAGCCGCGAGCCGCCGGAGAGGACGGACGCCCGCGCACGCTGGTGCAGAAGATCATCGAACGCCACGCGCTCGAGGTCGCGAGCCTTCCTTGGGATCTGAGCCCCGGCACAGGCGGCTTCGTGCGCGCTGATCTGCGCTTCATACACGAATACTACACGGGCATGGCCGCGCACATGCTGCACGCCCGTTTCGGCCAGCCGCTCGCGCTCGATGATCCGGGCTCCATCGTGCTGTTCGAGGACCACCTCTCCTACGCCCATCGCAGCCCGACTCATGTGCGAGGCAATCTGCTGGGCGGGGTGAAGGATCTCTCACAGGCTCATCGCCGCTTCGCCGCCGATTATGCGTTGCGCAACCACGGCTATCTCGAGGGTGAAGAAGGGTCGGAGGGCATCTCGCATGCCATGGTGGCCGAGCGTTATGCGCTGCCCGGCCAGCTGATCGTGGGAACGGACTCCCATACGCCGCATTCGGGAGCGTTGGGGTGTCTGGCCTACGGCGTCGGCACGACCGACATGGCCAATGCCTTCATGACCAGCGCCTGCCGGATCACCGTGCCCGAGACGCTCAGGATCAGGCTCGAAGGCGATCGCCGCCTGGGGGTCAGCGCGAAGGACCTCGTGCTGCATCTTCTGGCGCTGCCGGAGATCCGCAAAGGGTTCGGTCTCGGCAAGGTCTTCGAGTACTGCGGCAGCGCCGTCGCAAGCATGAGTGTCGACGAGCGCGCCACCATGACCAACATGGTGGCCGAACTGGGCGGCCTCACCGGCATCGTCGCGCCCGATGCCCAGACCGTCGCATTCCTGAAGGAGCGGCGCGGGATCGACTTCGAGATCGAGCCTTGGATGTGCTCCGACGAAGGCGCAACCTATGCCGCCGAGATCGTCGTCGATGTCGGGGCGGTGGGTCCGATGCTCGCCGCGCCCGGTGATCCGGGGAACGGACTTGCTGCCGACGCCATCGACGCTCCCGTGCGGATCGACATCGCCTACGGCGGCTCCTGCACCGCGGGCAAGCGCGATGACTTCGATGCCTATCACGAGGTCCTGCACTGGGCTTATACCCACGGGCTGACGGTCGATCCGCGCGTCAAGCTCTACTTGCAATACGGCACGACCGACGTGCGCGATTATTGCGCCGCGAAGGGGTATCTGGAGACCTTCGCCGCGATGGGCGCCGAGATGCTCAACCCCGCATGCGGCGCCTGCGGACAATGCGGGCCGGGGGTGTCGACCGCCGCCGACCAGGTGACGATCAGCGCGATCAACCGCAACTTCCCCGGCCGGGGCGGACCAGGCGGCGTGTGGCTCGCAAGCCCCTCCACTGTGGTCGCCAGCGCCATTGCGGGCGAGGTGGTGACGTTCGAGGAGTTGAAGCGTCGCCACGCCGCGCGCGGTGCTTAGCGGCCGCGTGCCTTCCGCCAGGCCGCAAAATCAGATTTGGCTCTCTCGTCAGTGGCCGGGTAAAGCCCCAGTATTGAGCGCCCCTCCTGCACCTGCTCGGTGACGAAATCCTCGAAGGCGGTCATTTCGGCCGCCTCTGCCGCGATCTCATCGGCAAGATGGGCGGGAATGACGACCACGCCCTCGCCATCACCGACGATCACATCGCCCGGCCAGACCGGTGCATCGCCACAGCCGATCGGAACATTGATGTCGACCGCTTGGTGTATCGTCAGGTTGGTGGGAGCCGACGGACGCTGATGATAGGCGGGGATGCCGAGCCGCGCGATCTCCGGCGAATCCCGGAAGCCACCATCCGTGACGATCCCGGCGACACCGCGGACCATCAAACGCGTGACGAGGATCGATCCCGCAGACGCTGCGCGCGCATCCTTGCGGCTGTCGATGACCATGACCGCGCCGGGCGGGCAATCCTCGATCGCCTTCCGCTGGGGATGCGAGCGGTCCTGGAAAACTGCTATCGGATTGAGGTCCTCGCGCGCCGGGATATAGCGCAACGTGAAGGCCTCGCCGACCATGTTCGGCAGATCCGGATTAAGCGGCCGCACATCCTGGATGAACTGGTTTCTCAGTCCCCGCTTGAACAGAGCCGTGCAGATCGTGGCTGTGCTGACGGACTTGAGCTTGTCGCGGCTTTCGGCTTTGAGCACGCAGGTCTCCTTTAGGGCTGAGCCATAGGTTCAATTCGCGAGAGGATAGCCCTTTGTCGCCGCGAGTGCAGTCATGACCCCGCGCAGCTCTGCAAGGCCCTTCAGGCGGCCGATGGCGGGATAGCCCGGATGCGTCGGCTTGCCCACGTCGTCGAGCAGCTCGTGTCCGTGATCGGGCCGGAACGGGATCAGCCAACGCCCATCGCCAGCTTCGCGCCGCCGCTCCTGCTCGGCCAGCAACAGATCGACGATCGCGACCATATCCACGTCGCCGTCCAGATGATCGCTCTCCATGAACGAGCCATCGGGCTCCTTCTTCACGTTGCGCAGGTGAGCGAAACAGATGCGGTCCGCGAAACGGCGCGCAATCTCGACGACGTCATTGTCCGGACCAGCCCCGAGCGAGCCCGTGCACAGCGTCAGTCCGTTGGCCGGGGAGGGATGCGCTTCGAGAATGAATTGGATGTCTTCCGTGCTGGAGGCGATGCGGGGCAGGCCGAGCAAGGGCCGTGGCGGATCATCCGGGTGTATGGCAAGGCGCACGCCGCACTCTTCGCAAGTTGGCAGCACCTCGCCAAGGAAGCGTGCAAGATTTTCGCGTAAACGGGCCTTGCTCAACTCGCGGTAACGCAGGAGGAGTTGCTGAAGGCTGGGAATATCATAGCGGTCGAAGGCTCCTGGCAGTCCAGCCATGATGCTGGCGAGCAGCTTGGACTTGTCGGCATCGGAAGCCGCTTCGAACCAGGCACGCCCCCGCGCCAGCACCTCAGGCGGATGGTCGGCTTCCGCCCCGGCGCGCTCGAGCATGAAAACATCGAAGGCTGCGAATTCGTGCGCATTGAAACGCAACGCGTTGCCACCGCCCGGCAGTGGTGCTCTGAGCTCGGTGCGCGTCCAATCGAGCACGGGCATGAAGTTGTAGCAGATCGTTTTGATGCCCGCCGCCGCCAGGTTGCGCACGGACTGCCGATAATTATCGAACAGCGGCGCGAGATCGCCGACCCCGAGCTTGATCGCCTCCGCCACAGGCAGGCTTTCGACGACACTCCAGCGCAACCCGAGGCTCTCATCCGCCTCGATTTCAGCCTTCCGCTTGGCGATCTCTTCGCGCGACCAGACCACCCCATAGGGGATGTGGTGCAGCGCCGTCACGATGCCGCGAGCCCCGGCCTGCCGAATGTGCGCGAGGCGGACGGCATCCTCCGGCCCGAACCAGCGCCATGTTTGCTCCATGGTGCATGCTCCCTTTCACGGGGCGTCAAAAGAGAAGATTGGGCAACCAGAGTACGATTTCCGGCACGAAAATCATCACGACGACGAGCCCGATCACCGCGAGGATCAGCGGCAGCGCCTCGCGCGTATATTCCTCGATTGGACAGTCGAGCATGCCGCAGACCGTGTACATCGCGACGCCAACCGGCGGTGTCATGCTGCCGAGGGTCGTGGTCGTCATCATGATGAGGCCGAAATGGACCGGGTCTATACCCAGCCGGGTCACCATGGGTACCAGGATCGGCGTGAGCAGCAGGACGATGACCGTGCTCTCGAGGAACATGCCGAGCAGCACGACCAGCGCCACGAGCAGCAGCATGATGACGTATTTGTTCGCCGTCAGCGAGGCGATGGCTGTGGTGGCGCTCTGCGGTACGCCTTCCAGCGTGATGACGTAGCCGATCATGGCCGAGAACATGATGATCAGCATGATCATGCCGGTATCGACCACGCTCTGCGCAAGTGCCTGGTTGAACTTGGCCCAGTCGAGCTCGCGATAAACGAGCGTGCCAATGATGACCGCGTAGGCGACCGCAAACGCGCCGGCTTCCGACGGCGTGAAGATGCCATACCGGATGCCGACGATGAGGATGATCGGGAAAAGCAGCGCCCAAATGCTCTTCCAGACGTTGCGCCCAACCTCGCCCAGGCTCGGCTTCTGCAGCAGTTCCGGCTGATAACCACGGCGACGGGCGATCAGGTAGGCCGTGCCCATGAGGACGAAAGTCATCAGGACGCCGGGCACAATACCGCCGATGAACAGCCGTCCGATCGAAACGTTACCGAGAAAACCGTAGAGGATGAGCCCGATGCTCGGCGGTATCGTCGCGGTGATCAATGAGCTGACCGCGATCACTGCCGAGGCATAGCCTCTCGTGTATTGCCGCTGCAGCATGGACGGGCCGAGAATGCGGGCCTCCATCGCAGCATCGGCGACCGCGGAACCCGATACGCCGCCCATCAGCGCCGACAGAACGATCGAAACCTGCGCGAGCCCGCCGCGGATCCAGCCCGTCAACACCGTAGCAAGAGCGATAAGCCGCGAGGTGATCCCGGCCTCGTTCATGAGGTGGCCAGCGAAGACGAACAGAGGCACCGCGAGCAGCGGAAACGACTGCGTCGCCGACACGATTTTCTGCACGGCAATGGCAGGCGGGATCATGCCGCCGAACAGGTAGAATGTGATCGACGCAATGCCGATCGCGAATGCGACAGGCATTCCGAGGAACATCAGAATGAAAAAGATGGCTGTCAGGATCGGCATCATAGGACTGTTCCGTCCCGACCTTCGAGTGTGAGTCTTTCGCGTCCGGTCAGTCCGCGCCAGAGCCGGGTCAACGTCGTCGCGAGCATCAGCGCCGCGCCGACCGGAAGAGCTGCGGTGACCCATGCATAGGAAAGGCCGGCATCCCCCATCGGCCTCTCCACATTCAGCAGCGTGAGTTGCGTGCCGTAGTGCACGAGGGTCGCGAGGAACAAAGCAATGAGGATGAGCCAAGCGACCGCCAATGCGCGGCGCCACGTCCACGGCAGCCTGCGCACGATCATGTCGATCTCAATATGAGCGTTGCGGCGGAGTGCGATGTCGGCACCGAGAACGGACGCCCAGACGAAGGTCGCCTGCCCCAGATCAATGGACCAGATGGCCGGATGGCCAACGGCGCGGGTTACGGCACCGATCAGGACGAAAAGAACCGTCGCGGCGAAGAAGAGCTTGGCAATCGTCACTTCCAGGCGGTCGTAAATGGCGCCCATGTCTTGCGACCAGAAAAGATTTGCAGGAGGCCCGCCCGTGCGAAAGGACCGGCCAGTGAGCCAGCCCCCGCACGTCTGAAGACTAGCGCGCGAGAACGGCGTCGATCTCTTTCTTGAGATCGGCGTAACCGAGCTTCTCGTAGACGACCTTCGTCGACTCGCGGAACGGCGTCGTGTCGATCTCGGCGATCTTCACGCCCTTATCGGTCATCATCTTCTCGTAATTTGCGAGGCTCTCGATCGTGGCGTTGGAGCCTTCGTCGCCGGCCCTAAGTGCTTCCTCGCGCACGATTTTCTGCAAGTCGGGCGGCAGCTTGTCGAACCAGGCCTTGGACCCGATCAGTCCGGTGATGAGATTGATGTGCCCGGTCTTCGTGATGTGGCTGATGACCTCATAGAGCTTCGAGCCCCAGACGGCCGGATGCTGCGCCTCGACCGCATCGATCGCCTTCAGCTGCAGCGCAGAGTAGCACTCCGTCCACGGCAGCGGTGTCGGGGTGGCGCCGAGCGCGCGAACAGTCTCCAGCCACACCGGAGCGCCCGGCGTGCGCATGCGGATGCCGGCAAGATCCGCGGGCTTCGAGACGGGCTTGTTCGTCAGCACATGCCGCTGCCCCTGGAACCAGTTGAACGACAGGACTTGGTGTCCGGACGCCGCGCCGAGTTTCTCCTCCCACTTCTGGAACAGCGGCGATGTCGCGATCTTGCGCAGCTCCGCGAAGTCCTTGGCGACATAAGGTGCGCCGAGCACGCCGAATTCCTTAACGAAAGGCGCGAGGCGGCCACCATCGACCAGCACGGCGACCGGCCCGCCAGCGCGGGCCTGCTCCAAGACGTCCTCATCGCTCCCGAGCTGCGAGCTCGGGTAGATCTTGACCTCGATCTTCCCGCCTGATCGCTGCTCGACACCCTTCTTGAAGGACTCCAGCGCCTTATAGATGGGATCGTCGGTGGTCAGCGCCGTATTCACGTTGAGCGTGAAGTCAGCGGCATTCGCTGTGGCGACGTATGACATCGCCACCAGTCCAGCGCCCGCCATCCGGATGCCGGCAGCAATGAACCCGCGACGCGAAATTCCCAGAGATACTGCAACCATTTGGGCTCCCTCCGTGTTGCGCGCGCCTGGTCCTTGCTACTGCCGACGCTGCCAGCTACCATACTAGTATGGAAGATCAGCACACGCAAGACGTACCCGGCAGCAGCGACCTTTTCCTGCCGCTCCTCGATCAGCAACGACGCGTATCGAGGGCAGAGCAGATCGTCATCGCCCTGCGCAGGGCGATCGTGACGCTGCGACTGAAACCCGGTGTCCGCCTATCTGAGCAGGAAGTAGCCGGTCGCTTCCAGGTCAGCCGGCAGCCGGTGCGTGAGGCCTTCATACGGCTGGCCACGTCGGGGCTGGTCGAAGTGCACCCACAGCGCGGAACGTTCGTTGCCAAGATCTCCGCCGAAGCCATTCTCGACGCTCACTTCGTGCGTGAGGCCGTGGAGATGGCGATCGCACGCCGCGCGGCAAAACTTGCGAGCCCTGCTGATCTCGAGGCGCTCGAGCAGGAATTGCAGTTGCAGCGTCAGTCCGGGAGAAGCAACGACTCGGCGCTGTTCTTTGACCTCGATGAGCAGTTCCATCGTCTGCTGGCGGCAATCGCGCAGCGACCGAACGCCTGGCGGGCCATCGAGGAGGCGAAGGCTCAGATCGACCGTGTGCGCTATCTCACGCTGCTCGAGGAGCAACGTTTGAAGCGCCGAATCGAACAGCACCAGAAGATCGTCGCTGCAATCGCGACAGGACGGCCGAGCGAGGCGGCGGCCGCCATGAAAACGCACCTCGGAGGCCTGAGGACATCACTGCCGCGCCTGAAAGAGCAGTGGGCCGATCTCTTCGATGAGGCCGAGCAGGTCACCCAGTGAGCAATCGAGATCGGCCTACCGACTGCTCGGATGTAGTCGGCTAGGCAACCGCTACCGCCTCCGCGAACTTTGCGAAGAAGGCATCGGCGTTCTTCTTGGCGACGCCGACGATGAGACGCGAGCCGAGCTGAGCGATTTTGCCGCCGACACTCGCCTCGACATCGTAGATGAGACGCGTGCTGCCTTCGGCATCCTCGAGCCGCACCACAGCGCCGCCCTTGGCGAAGCCGGCAACGCCGCCTTCGCCTTCACCGCTGATCTTGCACCCATTCGGAGCGTCGATATCCGTCAGGCTGACCCTTCCCTTGAAGCGCGCGTTGACGGGGCCGACCTTGATCTTGGCAACAGCGAGATATGCATTGTCGCCGTCTCTCTCGAACGTCTCGCAGCCTGGAATACAGACCCTGAGAACTTCGGGATCGTTGAGCATCGCCCATACGCGCGCCTTATCAATCGGCAGAACAACCTCCCCGGTCATCGTGACAGCCATGAAGAAACTCCGATGTGAGGTTGTCGCCTTCTGAAGGTCAGCCCGCTGCGGCCGCCACGGCGCGCTTTGCCATGACCGCGACGAGGTTGGCGCGGTAGGCGGCGTCAGCATGGATATCGACGCTCATGAGCGCGGGATCGACGCTGATGCCCTTGAGAGCATCGGGCGTGAACGAGTTCGCCAGCGCCGCTTCCATGTCGGTCGCGCGGAACACGCCATTTTGGCCTGCGCCCGTCACCGCGACGCGCACACCCTGCGGCCCCTGCGCGACCGCGACGCCCGCGATCGCATAGCGCGAAGCCGGGTTGGCAAACTTCGCGTAGGCGAAGCGCTGCGGCACGGGAAACGAGATCTTCGTCAGGATCTCGTCCTCCTCGAGTGCGGTCGAGAACAGCCCCTGGAAGAAATCGTCCGCCGCAATCTCGCGCTTGCTCGTGGAGAGCGTCGCACCGAGCGCAAGGACGGCAGCTGGGTAATCGGCAGCAGGATCGTTGTTCGCCACCGAGCCGCCAAGGGTCCCGCGATTGCGCACGTGGGGATCACCGATGCCCTCTGCGAGCTTGGCAAGGCCCGGAATCGCCGCCGCGACCACCGGGCTCACCGCGATTTCGGCATGCGTCGTCATCGCGCCGATCTCGAGCCTGTCGCCTGCGCGACTGATGCCCCTGAGCTCCGCGATGCCGCCGAGGTCGACGACCAACGGCGGACTGGCAAGCCGCTGCTTCATCGTCGGGATCAGGGTCTGGCCGCCGGCCAGCACCTTCGCGCCGGATCCGTCGGCAAGATGAGCCGCCGCTTCAGCCACGGTGCTCGGCCGCTGATAATCAAAAGCGTACATGTCCGCCTCCCTTATTCCGCCGCCA
>JAEZHL010000074.1 GCA_023416575.1 Pseudomonadota bacterium | reverse complement strand
ATCGGCACCGGCCGGTTGGTCTCCCTGTCGACGAAGACATGGACGAAATGACCGTCCGCGCGGGCGTCCTCCTCGCCAACGCCGAACAGGCCGATCTCATAGCGCACCGAGGAAGTCCCGAGATGCGCCACCCGCAGCCCCCCTTCGACCTCCTCCGGGTAGGTGAACGAGCGATGGAAACGGCAGCCGGTCTCGACCGCGAGTCCGATGATCGCACCGGCATGGATGTCCAGGCCGCCGGGGTCGATCAGGTAGCGATTGATGATGGTGTCAAAGTACGAGTAGTAGACGACGTTGTTGACGTGGCCATAAACGTCGTTGTCCATCCAGCGCGTCGGGATGACGAGGAAATGCTTGAAGGCCGAGCGCTTGGCTGGCGGCTTGCGGTCGCTGTTGCTCATCGGGGCTCGGCAGCTGCTGATGGGGCCTTCGGCAAGAACCGGGGAACGGTGCTGCTCCCCGGCCGGATCGGCAACAGCGAATACATCGCGGCGATAACCGCGATCTCGACGAGCAGGCGCGGATCGGCGAGCTTCGCCTCGATGCAGGCGCGCGCGGGCAGGTCCTTGTTACCGGTCCAGGCGCGCCAGGCTTCGTTCATCTGGTCACGGTTGCGGATGTCCGTCACCCAGATCGTGGCCGAAACGATCTTGCTCTTGTCGGTGCCGCAGAGGGCGAGCAGCCGGTCGATCTCCTGCAGAATCTGCTCGGTCTGGCCCTTCGCATCCAGGCTGGCGTCCTCGGCGACAACGCCGGCCGTGAAGACGAAACCGTTGGCCTCGACCACATCAGACAGGATCTCCGCATGCGGCTCGTGGCGTGTGATGCCCATACCTATCATCCCCGAATTCTTGAGTTGAACCTCAGGGTTTCTAGCACGCATCCCGCAGGAAACCAGCCGTCGCCTCAGAGCTTATGGGCCATGCGCTCGCGCTTCGTCGCCAGATAGCGCTCGTTGTGCGGTGACGGCAGCGTCGCGTGCTGCACCTGCTCGACGACCTTGATCCCGTGCTTCTGCAGCGCCTCGATCTTCAACGGATTATTGGTCAGCAGCTTGATCTCGTCGAGCCCCAGGTCCTTGAGGATCTTGGCAGCGAGCTCATAGTCGCGCGCATCGACCGGCGCGCCGATCGACAGGTTTGCATCCACCGTGTCGAGACCCCGGTCCTGCGCGGCATAGGCCTTGATCTTGGCCACGAGCCCGATCCCCCGGCCCTCGTGGTGCGGCAGGTAGATGATCGCCCCGAGGGGGGAGTTGACGATGCGGTCGATGGCTTTCTGGAGTTGCGGATAGCAGTCACAGCGCAGCGAATGGAAGATGTCGCCGGTCACACAGCCGCGGTGTACCCGCACCAGCGGCAGTGCGTCGGAGGGGCCGGGAGCGCGGTGAACGAGAGCAAGCGCCTGATAGGAGGCCGAGTCGTCCTCGTAGGCATGCGCATCGAACAGGATCTCGCGGCCCTTGTACTCGACGGGCAGAACCGTATGTGCCGTGTCGCGGAACTCAGGAGTTGCCCGCGCGGACCGCTCATCGGTCCCATGCTCGCTGCCGTTTGCATTGCGCCCGTTGATGTGAATCCCCTCCAGCCAGCGCGGCGAAAATGCCCGCGCCGGAATCGTTGCAGCGTCTTGGTCGGATCCGGTAGCCATCTCTCGTGCCAATGTTTGCGCTGAAACTGGAGCGTTCGGCATGTCTCGCCCTCGATCGTCGTTCTCAGTCGTTGGCTTTCAACATTCAATGGAGTTGGCGATTATGCCGCTCACCGTCATGCCAACGGGCCTGTGCCGTCGCACGGCTTGGCCAGGACGCAGCGAAAGCGCGCGATGGCTGTCAGCACAGGTCAACATGTCACGGATGATCTTGATCCAAGCGTTGCGCCCGAACTCCACGGATTGCCTTGGCCCGGTCACCCCTCGCGTGATCGGTAATACGTTAGCGCCAAATACTATGGCGTGAATAGGGTGGATAAATCGTTGCATGGGCTCAGCCGCGCGCAGAAGCGAGGACGCCAGCCGCTCCAGCGCGCCTCAACATGCCGGCCTCACGCGGATCTGCGGTTCGTCTATCACCTGATCCCGACCTCCTAGCGCAGCTACACTGCTCGGGAAATAAGGATCGGGGATGTGACTTACCAGGGGTTGGCGCCCGCATACCGGGGGCGCCAACTCCGTATCAGGAATTTTTTTTCAGACAATGTTACCGCCGAGCTCGTCATCGATATGAATGCGGATGATCGCCTCGAAGCTCGGGTCTGCCGTGAAGCCGAGCGCAGTCGCACGCTGCGCATCGAAGTTGCGCGGCCAGCCGGCGACGATCTTCATGATCATCGGGTCCGGCTCGCGGCGGATGCGCTGGACGACCTTGTCGCCCGCCACCTTACGCAGCGCCTCGATCTGCTCGCCGACGGTGACCGCAAGGCCAGGCATGGTCAGGTTGCGGCGTGGACCGACCTTCTCCCCGTCGATGGTCGCGGCGTGGATGAGGAAGCCCACCGCTGCCCGCGGGCTCGCATGCCAATGACGCACGTCCTCGGATACCGGCAGCACCGCCTCCTGCCCGGCCAGCGGCTCACGGATGATGTTGGAGAAGAAGCCGGAGGCAGCCTTGTTCGGGCGGCCCGGCCTGACGCAGATGGTGGGCAGCCGGATGCCGATGCCGTCCAGGAAACCCTTGCGCGTGTAGTCGGCGAGCAGCAACTCGCCGATGGCTTTCTGGGTGCCGTAGGACGTCAGCGGCGTATGGAAGAACTCATCGCCGATCGCCTCCGGGAACGGCGCCCCGAACACGGCGATGGAGCTGGTGAAGACGAGGCGCGGCTTGTTGCCGACCTTGCGGACCGCCTCCAGCAGGTTGCGGGTGCCATCCAGATTGATGCGGTAGCCCTTGTCGAACTCGAGCTCCGCCTCCCCCGACACGATCGCGGCGAGGTGGAAGATGACGTCCGGCCGGTCCGCCACCAACTTGTCAGCTTCGCCGGGCAACGACAGGTCGCCGACCTTGACGGACATCGGGAACGGGCAGTCCGGACAGCGCGCGGCGCTGACCACGTCGTAAAGGACTATATCCGTGATCGGCTTGCCGCCGAGGCTGCCGTCCCGGGCGAGCCGCTGCGCCAGCTTCTGGCCGACCATGCCGGCGCCGCCGATGATGAGTACCTTCATGCGTTCATTCCTCCCGCGATCAACCAAGGACGACGCCGCAGCGCTCGATCCACTTCAGCCCTTCGATCGTTCCGCGCCGGGGCTTGTATTCGCAGCCGATCCAGCCGTCGAAACCCGTTTCGTCGATCAGCTTGAACAGCCAGGGATAGTTGAGCTCACCCTCGTCCGGCTCGCCGCGATCGGGGGGGCTGGCGAGCTGATAATGGCGGGTCAGCGCTGCGTACTCGCGGATCGCGGTCGCAGCATCGCCCTCCATCACCTGCCGATGGTAGATGTCGAACTGCAGTCCGAGATTGGGCTCGCCCACTTCATAGATCACCGCCCGCGCCTCGCTGGTCCGGTTCAGGAAGAAGCCCGGAATGTCGCGCGTGTTGATCGGCTCGATGATGACCTCGACGCCGGAGTCGCCGGCCATGCGCGCCAGCTTCTTCAAGTTGGCGACGTATGTGGCGCGGGATGCACCGTGGTGCACGAGGCCGGCCATCGCGTGGAGGCGCGGGCATTCGAGCGCCTCGGCATAGGCGAGTGCCTGCCGCGCCGCGGCCTCGAATTCGGCCTCACGGCCCGGCAGCGCGGCTAGGCCCCGCTCGCCCTTCGTCCAATCTCCGGGAGGCAGGTTGAACAGGACCTGCGTCAGGCCGTTGGCCTTCAACCGCGCGGCGATCTCAGAGGCGGGAAACTCGTAGGGGAACAGGAACTCTACGCCCTTGAAGCCTGCCTTGCCCGCGGCCTCGAAGCGGTCCAGAAACGGCACTTCATTGAACATCATACTGAGATTGGCGGCGAAACGCGGCATCAGCCTTGGCCCTCTGCAATGTACTTGATCATGTGTGTGATGGAGCGGTCGCTCATTTTCTCGGTCCGTTCTACCGCGAAACCGTGCCGTTCGTACCACGCAACGAGGTGTATCAGCGTCGAGCCCGTGTAGAGACGAACAATCCCGTAGCCGAGCTCGCGCGCACTCTCCTCCGCTGCCGCGAGCAGTGCCCGGCCGATCCCCCGGCCCTGGCACGCGGGGTTTGTGGCGATGCTCTCGATCAGGAGGTCGTGGGAGCGCAGCTCTAAAATCAGGGCTGCGTCGAGCCCCGTGGTCCCGTCGAGAACCCAGACCTCCTTCTCGGCGAGCACCGCACGATAGTCCGCCAGTAGCGGCAGCGGCTCGACGCCCAGCAGCTCGCGATTGCGCGCGTAAGCGCTCCGTTGCAGAGCCACCAATGGCTCATAATCACCGGGGCTGGCGCGGCGCAGATGGAGCGCGCCTGCCAGGAGGCCGCCGCCGCGCCCTGTCACAGGGCGAATCCCCCATCGACGAGCATGGTCGTTCCGGTCGTGAAACCGCTTTCGTCGGATGCCAGGTAAACTGCCAGAGCAGCCACCTCTTCTGCCGTTCCGAGGCGGCCCATCGGCTGGCGTTCGATGAACATCTGCCGTGCCTTCTCGGCGCCGCCGACCGTCTTGCCCAGCTCTGCGATGCGGTCGTCGAGTGACGGCGACTGGATCGTTCCAGGGCAGATCGCGTTGCAGCGGACGCCCCGGCGAATGTAGTCCACGGCAACGGACTTCGTCAGGCCGATCACCGCCGCCTTGGTTGCGCCGTAGACGTAGCGGTTCGGCACACCGCGGATGGAGCCGGCGCCCGAGGCGATGTTGACGATCGAGCCGCCACCGTTCTGCAGCATGCCGGGCAGGAAAGCCTTGATCGTGCGATGCATCGAGCGGACGTTGAGATCGAAAGCGAAGTCCCACTCGGCATCCGTGCAGTCGAGAACCGTCCCGTGATGGACGAAACCCGCGGCGTTGAACAGTATGTCAACGGGGTCGAAACGCTTCGCCATCGCCTCGACGGCGGCGGTGTCGCGCACATCAAGCTCCAGGCACTCAGCAACGCCCTCCTTCTCGAGGCCCTCGAGCTTGCGCACATCGACGTCGGTCGCGATTACACGTGCGCCCTCGCGCGCAAACGCGATCGCGGTCGCCCGCCCGATCCCCGCGCCGGATGCCGTACAGAAAGCGACCTTGCCCTGAAGCCTGCTGCCCATCGCTCGAATCCCCCGAATGTCGTATTTGCTGAAACGATAGCCTGCTGCCCATCTAGCACGGGGGACGTTTGGCGGATAGCGAGGAGGAGAAAGGCGATGGGTGATAAGGGCTGTGCTCCGACCCTTGCTTTCGCAGTTCCAGGCCCAGCGCAAACATCTCTCCGCCGTCGGCTCCCAGGCTGAAGAGCAGCGTGCCCGCGCAGGACCCGGCGCGAGCCTTACGCATTACTCGCTCCCGCTCACCCGCCCCCGCTGCCGCTTGACCGCGCTGCGTCGCACCTTGCTTTCAAGGCGGCGCTCCTTGGAGGCCTTCGTCGGACGGGTGGCGATGCGATGCTTGGGAACGACTGTCGCCTGCTGCACCAGCCGGATCAGCCGCTCGCGGGCATCGGCGCGGTTCAGCTCCTGGGTGCGATGACGCTCCGCCCGGATGACCAGCACGCCCTCCTTCGTCAGCCGCCGCCCCGCAAGGCGGCTCAGCCGCGCGCGTACGGGCTCCGGCAGACTGCTGCTCGCCGGCAGGTTGAACCGCAGCTCGACCGCGGTCGACAGCTTGTTCACGTTCTGGCCACCGGGACCCGAGGCGCGGACGAACTGCTCCTCGATCTCCGATTCCGGAATGCTGATGGTATCCGTCACACGGAGCACGGCTGCGTGTCCTCGACCTTTGAGCTTGCCTCAATCCCGATCTGTTCTTACCCGGTCGAGCCGCCCGACCGGAAGGGCCGGCCACCCGGGATGCGCACAAACCCTTGCGCATGCCACATCCGCTTGGCATCACCGGCCACGACACAACTGACATAGAGTACCTGGTGCAGAAGAAACGCAAGAAGTCCCGCTCGATCCTCCGCCTGCCGCCAGCCCTCCGCGATCTCGAGTTCCGCGCCGAATACGCGCTGCTCCGGTTCATCGTGGGCCTCGTGCGAGCGCTGCCGCTGAGCTTCGCGGTCACGGCCTCGGCCTGGACGTGGCGCCGGCTCGCGCCGCTGATCTCGCGCGAGCGGCATCGGCGGGCGCTGGACAACCTCGCCATCGCTTTCCCCGAGAAGACCGAGGCGGAACGGCAGACGATCGCGCTCGCGCACTGGGAAAACCTCGGCCGCGTCATGGCCGAGACGATGCAGATCGACCGCATTGTGCGCGAGCCATGGCGGATCGAAATCGAGAGCGACGCGATCTTCGCCCGCTACAAGGGCAAGTTGGGGTCCGCGGTCGGCGTGTCGCTGCACATGGGGAATTGGGAGCTTGCCATCTGGCCGCTCGTTGCCGCCGGTGCCAATCCGGCCGCGATCTACCGGTCCGTCAACAACCCGTATGTCGACCAATACCTGCGCAACCAGCGCAGAGACCTCTATCCCGGCGGACTGTTCGGCCGCGGCAAGGTCGAGGGCGATCACGGCGAAAGCCAGCGCACGGCCCGGATCATCACCGACTATGTCCGCCAGGGCGGGCGCCTTGGGCTCGTCTGCGACCTCTACGACCGCACCGGCATCCCCGTCCCCTTCTTCGGCAAGCCGGCGAGAACGCAGGCCATCGCCGCCATGATCGCACGGCGCGTCGGCGCCCGGATCTGGCTGGCCCGCTGCGTCCGGGTCGGGACCGAGAGTCGTTTTCGTGTGCAGCTGAGGGAGCTCAAGGTGCCCCGCTCGCCCAATCAGGCCGACGACATCCGCCAGATCATGGCTGATATGCAGCTGCAGTTCGAGGAGTGGATCAGGGAAGCGCCGGAGCAATGGATGTGGTCCAACCGGCGTTGGAGCTGAGATCCGCGGGGCGCTCGCATCGTTTCCAGTTGATGTCATAATCCAGGCAGACCGCCGACCGAGGAATCGCCATGCCGTCCACGCGCACCCCCGCCAGGTTCTACGCCCCGCTCGCCGTCGGCGCGCCCCAGCCGCTGCGGCAGCTTCCCGTCCGCCTCGAGCGGATGATCCACTTCGTGCCGCCGCACAACGCCAAGATCCGCGCCCGCTTGGACGAGACCGTCGCCAAGGTCGACGTCCTGCTCGGCAACCTCGAGGACGCCATCGCGGCCAACGAGAAGGAGGCGGCGCGGCGGGGCTTCATCGAGATGGCCACGCAGCACGACTTCGGCACGACCGGCCTGTGGGTCCGCATCAACGCCCTCAACTCGCCCTGGGCGCTGGACGACATCGTCGAGATCGTCTCGGCCGCAGGCTCCAAGCTCGACGTCATGATGCTGCCCAAGGTCGAAGGACCTTGGGACATCCACTACCTCGATCAGCTCCTCGCGCAGCTCGAAGCCCGGCACCGGATCGACCGACCGATCCTGATCCATGCCATCCTCGAGACCGCAGAAGGCGTCTCCAACATCGAGGAGATCGCCGCCGCGAGCCCGCGCATGCACGGCATGAGCCTCGGCCCTGCCGATCTCGCCGCCTCGCGCGGCATGAAGACCACACGCGTCGGTGGCGGACATCCCGACTACGGAGTGCTCGCGGATGCGGGCAGCGCGGGAGCCCCCCGGCCCTTCTTCCAGCAGGATCTCTGGCACTACACCGTCGCCCGCATGGTCGACGCCTGCGTCCGCAATGGCATCAAGCCATTCTATGGGCCGTTCGGAGACTTCGCCGACGACGCCGCCTGCGAGAGCCAGTTCCGTAATGCCTTCCTCATGGGTTGTGTCGGCACATGGTCGCTGCATCCCAAGCAGATCGCCATCGCCAAGCGCGTCTTCAGCCCCGATCCGGCGGAGGTGGCCTTCGCCCGCCGCATCCTCGACGCCATGCCGGACGGGACCGGTGCCGTGATGATCGACGGCAAAATGCAGGATGACGCCACCTGGAAACAGGCCAAGGTGATCGTCGATCTCGCCCGCCTCGTCGCCGACAAGGATCCGGACATGGCGGCACACTACAAGTTTTGAGACAAATTGTGCGGTTGCCGCAACAGCGTGCGCCCGTTTATGAGGTATTCTCAAGCGGGTGCACGAATTGGGGGGACTGGAGCCGGTGCACACCCGAAGGGTACCAGTCCGGGGATCTATGGTGCCCAATCCGCTATGAACAGAGTACGTGTGGCTAAGTACGCCATCGGTCAGGTGGTTCGCCACCGCTTCTATCCATTCCGCGGCGTCGTGTTCGATATCGACCCTGTGTTCGACAACACCGAGGAGTGGTGGCTGTCGATCCCGGAGGAGATCCGCCCGCGCAAGGACCAGCCCTATTATCACCTGCTGGCCGAAAATGCGGACACCGAGTACGTCGCCTACGTCTCCGAGCAGAACCTGATGGCTGATGACAGCGGCGTGCCGCTGCGTCATCCGAAAGTTTCGGAGCTGTTCCTGGAGTCGGAGAACGGCCACTACCAGGCGACCTTCGTGCAGCCGCACTGACCGTGACCGGAGCCT
>JAEZHL010000448.1 GCA_023416575.1 Pseudomonadota bacterium | reverse complement strand
CTCCCGCGCGCCGCGGGTGGCGGGCACGCGCGCCCCCGGATTGCTGATCAGCAGGTTCTTCCGCAGCTTGGCATTCCGCGGCGACCAGTCGTGATCGGCGCCGCAGTGGGGACAGCGGGCTTTCAATCGCAGGTCAGGAAGGGTGATGAAGCTGTACTCGTCGGTTTCGATTCCGACGGGAAAATCCAGTCCGGTCACTGCACATGGTACGACAACGGTGCCCATGCAATCTCCCCCAGGGCGCTCTCGCGAAACCGCATCTTTTCGAAATGCCGCATGACCGTAGACATAACCTATGGTTGTGATAAGTGCCAGCAACCACTGGAGAGGCAGTTAATCCCTGGTGGACAACCTCCGGCTCCCTACGACCTGTCCGGCGGGTTCCGTGCTTGGCCGACTGCAACCGCAGTTTCGGGAAAGAGTTTCAGTCATTGGCATTCGAGCGAGCGCCGGGCTCAAGGTTTCCCCGCTCAGCGAGAGGAGATTGAAACATGGCATTGCAGATCAACAGCACCGCCCCCGACTTCGAAGCTGAGACCACCGAAGGCCCGATCCGCTTCCACGATTGGATGGCCGGTTCCTGGTGCGTGTTCTTCTCCCACCCCAAGGATTTCACGCCGGTCTGCACGACCGAGCTCGGCAGTCTGGCGATGCTGAAGCCGGAGTTCGACCGGCGCGGCGTCAAGCTCCTGGGGCTCAGCGTCGACCCGGTGGAGAACCACAGGAGGTGGTCGAGGGATATCGAGGAGACCCAGGGTGCGGCGCCGAATTATCCGATGATCGGTGACTCAGAGCTCAGGATCTCGAAGCTCTACGGCATGCTGCCGGCCGATGCCGGAGAGACATCGGAGGGCCGCACCCCGAACGACAACGCCACCGTGCGCAACGTGTTCGTGATTGGACCGGACAAGAAGATCAAGCTGATGCTCGTCTACCCGATGGGCACTGGCCGCAACTTCCACGAGCTGCTGAGGGTCATCGATTCCCTGCAGCTCACGGCCAGCCACAAGGTGGCGACCCCGGTGAACTGGAAGCCGGGGGAGGATGTGATCATCCTCGGATCGGTCTCGGACGAGGAAGCCCGCAAACAGTATCCGGACGGATGGCAGGCGCCGCGCCCCTACCTGCGCATCGTCCCACACCCGAAGTAGGACCGCGGCCACTACGGGCGAAGCGGCAGTCTCATCCCCCATGGTGCAAGGGGCGATCGTCGCCGATCGCCCGATGCGTCACATTTCAATGAGACGGCCCAAGGCGGTCGAGCGCGCGCAGGATGCGCTCCGGCGTCATCGGCATCTGCCAGACCCTGACGCCGATGGCGCGTGCGATGGCGTTGGCGACGGCACCCGCCACGGGCACGATGGGCACCTCTCCGACGCCACGCACGCCATAGGGCACCCCTGGCACCGGTGTCTCGATGATGACGCACCCGATCGGCGGCACGTCGAGAGCCGTCGGAATGCGATAATCGAGCAGGCTCGCATTCCTCAGCCGGCCGTCCGGGCCGTAGTCGAAGCCCTCGGTCAAAGCCCAGCCGAGCCCCTGCGCGACGCTGCCCTGCAATTGACCCTCGACCGCCGGCGGGTTGAGGGCGCGTCCGACATCCTGGAACGCCGTGTAGCGCAGCACGGTCACCTGGCCGGTGCCAGGGTCGACCTCGACATCGCAGACGTGCGCGCCGATCTCGACGCCGAGCGGCAGCCTCGTCGAGACGCCGCGGCCGAGAATGGCGCCTTCGCTGAGCGTCGCCTGCATCAGCTCGGCGAGCGAGATGGCAGCCCCTCCCGGCTTGCGGGCGCGGAATACGCCGCTCTCGTACGCGAGATCCTCGGGCCGGCTCTGCAGCTTCTCGGCCGCCCGCGCCCTGAGCTGCCGCAGCGCATCGGCGCAGGCCTCGACCAGCGCCGCGGTCGTGGTGCGGGCCACCCGGCTGCCGGCGGCGATATCGCTGTATCCGACCGACTTCGTGTCGCCCGTGCTGACGTGCACGTCCTCGAGCGGTAGCCCGAACTCCTCGGCGACGACCTGCGCCATCGCGGTGCGCGTGCCCGAGATGTCGACAGGGCCCATCGTTACCATCGGCCGGCCGTCGCCCGCGATCGTGACATGGGCGGCCGATGTCATCGACGTACCGCGCCAATAGCCAAGGGCCAGACCGCGGCCGCGCGGATGTCTGCCGGGGACCAGAGGCTCCGTCCAGCACGGATGGCGGCCCACCGCGTCGAGAATGGCCGTGAGGCCGATCGACGGAAACGGCGTGCCGATCGGCATCATGCTGCCGGTCACCGCCGCGTTGCGCTTGCGGAACTCCAGCGGATCCATGTCGAGCCGCTGGCAGAGCACGTCCATCGCCTGCTCGACGCAGAACGCCGCCTGGATACCGCCGGGGGCGCGATAAGCTTCCGTCCGCGGCTTGTTGGTGACGACGTCGTAGCCCTCGAGCTTGAGATTGGGGCACTGATAGAGCGCCGCCGATGCCTGCATGATGAGCGACGGGCTCATGCCCGGCAAACCGCCGGCATCGACGTGGTAGGTGCCCTCGATGGCGGTCAGCCGGCCGTCCTTGTCCGCTGCGACGCGCACGTCGATGATCGCGCCCGCCGCCGGACCGCTGCCGCCTTGCAGCACCTCCTCGCGGGTCAGCACGAGCTTCACCGGCCGGCCGCACTTCTCAGCGAGCCGCACCGCGACGGCCTCGCCATGAATTGCGATCTTGCCGCCGAACGCGCCGCCCACCTCCATTGGCACGACCCGTATCTTCGACTGCGGCAGGCCGAGGCAGCGCGCGATCATCAGCTCGGCCGTGAACTGGCCCTGGGTCGACGCCCACACTGTGGCAAAGCCGTTGGGATCGACGTCGGCGACGACGACCTGCGGCTCGAGATAGCCCTGGTGCGCGGTATTGACCCTGACGCTCGCCTGACCGAGGGCATGGGCCGTCTCGACGGCCGCCGCCGTGTCGCCGCGCGCGATCAGCGTGCGCGATACGACGTTGCTCGGCGCGCGCGGGGGCGGCTCGACCCCCTTGGTCACCACGTGGGAATGCAGCACCGGCGCGCCGGGAGCCATGGCGTCCGCCAGATCGACGACCGCCGGCAACGGGTCGTACACGACCTCGATGAGCTTCACCGCCGCTTCGGCGATGTGGGGATCGGCGGCGGCGACCGCCGCGACGGGTTGGCCGACCCAGAATACCTTCTCGCGCGCCATGTTGGTGTTGGCGACCACCCACACGTCGAAGCCGGTATCACCCATGGCCACGGTTGCGCCGAGCGGCAGCTCCGGGAAATCGGCCGCGGTCACCACGGCAAGAACGCCTGCCAGCGCCTCGGCACGGGTCGTGTCGATCCTCCGGATGCGCGCATGGGCATGGGGACTGCGCAGCAGCTTCGCATGCACAAGTCCCGGCAGCTGCAGGTCGGCGGCATAGGACGCCTTGCCGGTGACGCGCTCGCGGGCATCGACGCGCGGCACACGCCGGCCGACGATCCGCAGCTCCCGCTCTCCTTCAGCGCCTTCGGATGGCATTGTCATCGGATCACTCCCCCGCCGGCGCTGCCGCCACGGCCGCGATGGCCGCCACGATCTTGTCGTACCCCGTGCACCGGCAGAGATTGCCGGCGATGCCGTGACGGATCTCCTGTTCCGTCGGGTGGGGATTGGCGTCGAGCAGCGCCTTTGCGGCCAGGACGATGCCCGGCGTGCAGAAGCCGCACTGGGTGCCGCCGTGCTCCACCAGGGCCTCTTGGATCGGATGCAGGCTGCTGCCGCGGGACAGACCTTCGATGGTCAGAATCTCATGTCCCTCGGCTTCCACGGCGAGCATCAGGCACGCATTCACCACCGCGCCGTCGACCAGTACCGTGCAGGTCCCGCAGTTGCCGTTGCTGCAGCCCTCCTTCGTGCCCGTGAGAACGAGCCTGTCGCGCAGCAGCTCGAGCAGCGTGTCTCGGGTATCGGCGAGCACGACGTGCTCCTCGCCGTTCACTCTGCAGCGGATCAACGTCTTCATGGGGCATCGACCTCCTCGCCCAGCGCCCGGCAGCAGGCGGCAAGCACGCGGCCGGTGAGGACGGAAACCAGCGTGCGCCTGAACTCGGCGGTGCCACGCGTATCTGAAATGGGGCGCGCGTCTCCGGCGGCGAGGCGGCCGGCTTCTTCTACCAGCTCCCGGCTCGGCCGCGCCCCGATGAGCATCTTCTCGGCAGACGGCGCACGAAGGGGAGTCGGGCCGACCGAGGCCAGCGCGAGGCGCGCCTCAGCGATGGTCCCGTTCTCCTCGAGCCGCACCCAGCCACCAACGCCGGCCACAGCGATGTCCATCTCGCGCCGTGGCGTGAAGCGCAGGTAATGGGCGGCCGACCGCGGCACGGGCGGCGGCAGGACGATGGCTGTCAGGATCTCGCCGGGCTCCAGCGTCGTACGGCCCGGCCCCGCGAACAGCCCTTGCAGATCGGTTTCGCGTTCACCGCCAGGGCCAGCGATCCGCGCCAGCGCCCCATGGCAGATGAGCGCGGGAACGCCGTCCGCCGATGGCGCGGCGTTGCAAACGTTGCCACCGAGGCTGGCCCGGTTCTGCACCTGCAGGCTGCCGATCAGGCACACGGACGCGGCAATCGCCGGGTAATGGGCCGCGATCAGCGGTTGGCGCGCGATAGCCGAGGCAGTGGCAGCGGCGCCGATCACGACACCGCCGCCGGGCAGCTCCTCGATGACATTGAGCGCGGGGATGCGCTTCAGGTCGACGACCCGCTCCACCGGTCGGCGCCCCTCCCGCATCTGCGGGATGAGATCCGTGCCGCCGGCAAGCGCGCGCGCACCGCTGCCCTGCAGCAGGGCGACTGCGTCGGCGACCGTTGCCGGACGCTCGTAGGCGAATTCTTTCAAGAGCCTGAGCCCTCCCCCAAGATCCATGAAGCTGAGGCTTGCTGAGAAGAGTTGAAGTAGACCCAACCGGCCACCCATGTCCATGCATCGGGACAGTTCGTCCAGGTTCACGCGAGCTGACAAGCGAGATCAGGCATGCGTCTTGCGACTTTCAATCTCGAGAACCTCGACCTGCCGCCCAAGGCGAAGATTCCGCTCGAGGTTCGGGCCGAGGCGCTGCGCCCCGCTTTGTTGCGGCTCGAGGCCGACATTCTGTGCCTGCAGGAGGTGAACGGCCAGCATGTCGCGGGCCGCCCGGAACGGGTGCTGGCGGCCCTCGATCAGCTCCTGGAGGGCACGCCCTACGCAGCCTATGAGCGCGTTTCAACGCATGCTGCCGATGGCATCGGGGTGGCGGACGTGCACAACCTCGTCACGCTGTCGCGCTTCCCCATCCGCGCCCGGCGGCAGATCCTGCACGATCTCGTGTCGGAGACGCACTACCGTATGGCGACGGCGATCCCTCGCCCAGCCGGCCGGGAGCCGGTGACCTTCGACCGGCCGCTGCTCGTCGCCGACGTGGAATTGCCGGGCGGCGCGCTATTGACGGTCGCCAATCTTCATCTCAGAGCCCCGATCGCGGCCGCCATTCCGGGCCAGAAGTCCAGCGCCTACGTATGGAAAACAATCGCCGGATGGGCGGAAGGATACTTTCTCTCGGCTGTCCGTCGCGCGGGGCAGGCATTCGAGTTGCGACTGCTCCTCGAGCAACTGTTCGATGCCGACCCGCACCGGCTGGTGGCGGTGGCGGGTGATTTCAATGCCGAGGATCACGACACGGCGCTTCGCATCGTGATCGCGGCGGAGGAAGACACGGGAAATGGCGCTCTCAGCCCGCGCTCGCTCGTGCTACTCGATCGCGGCTTGCCAGCCGACCGGCGCTGGAGCGTGCTCCATCATGGCCGCCCGCAGATGCTCGACCACATTCTGACCAGCCGCGCCCTCTACGGCCATTTCCGCGCCATCGACGTGCACAACGAAACGCTCGGTGACGAGCTCGTGGGATTCGGCAAGGGCACCCGCTCCCCGGCCTCCTACCACGCGCCGCTGGTGGCGGAGTTCACCATCTGAGCGGGCAGGAACGGAGGCCGTTCCGGCCGGTTTTGCTCACATGGATGTCCGAGAGCGTACCGTTGCTCGTTCCTCCGCCGCGCTGGTCATCACACTTCTGATCGCGGCCATGGCGCATGCCGAAAACCGCCACGTGACCATCGGCACGCTGATGTGCACGTCCGAGGACATCACCACCGCGCCACCAGCGGTGAAACGCACGATCGAATGCCGGTTCGCACCACGCGGTGCGGGGCGGCCGGTGAAGCTCACGGGCACCCTGCTGCAGGCGGCGGGAGAAGGCGTGCCGCCCGGCCTGCGCGTGATGATCTGGTCGGTGCTGGCGCCGAGCTCCGAGACAGCCGCGGATGCGCTGCAGGGGCGCTATGCAAGTCCACCGCCTGCCATGGCGGCAACCGCCGGACGAATTCTCCTCGGCGGCGCCAACGGCGATATTGCCTTGCAGCCTATGACGCCAAGTCCGCAGACCGGCGTCGACAGCAAGACCGAGATCGACCTCGTGCTGTAACAGGAAAGGACCTAGTCGAGGGAGGCGCAAAGCAACGCGCCTCGGCTCCCCTCAACGCCGGCCACCGCCGAAAATCGCCTTCAGGACGGCATTCTTGGTCTGCGTGATGATCGAGCGCATCACGGAGCGGGAGACGTCGCGCGCGATCTGTTCGCCAACGGACCTGCCGCCTCGCGGGCCGCGCCCGAAGATCACGTTGCCCCAGCTGTTCGCATCGGCTTCCTTCTGCCGCGCCGCCTCGGCAGCGGCTGCCGCCCGTTCCTGGTTACGCTTTTGCAGCAGCTCGTGGGCCGACTCGACATCGAGCGCGTCCTCGTACTTGCCGTAGACCGGGCTCGATTCGATCAGCCGGGTGCGCTCCGCATCCGTCACCGGGCCGACGCGCCCCTCGGGTGGGCGGATCAAGGTGCGCTGCACCATCGACGGCTCACCCTTGTTCTCGAGCATGGAGACGAGCGCCTCGCCGACCTTGAGCTCGAGAATGACGCGCTCAGTGTCGAGCGCAGGATTGGGCCGGAATGTGCTGGCCGCCGCCTTGACCGTCCTCTGCTCCTGCGGTGAGAACGCGCGCAGCGCGTGTTGCACGCGGTTTCCGAGCTGCGAGAGAACCGTGCTCGGCACGTCCATCGGGTTCTGGGTGACGAAGTAGACGCCGACGCCCTTCGACCGCACGAGGCGCACGATCTGCTCGATGCGCTCCAGCAGCGATTTCGGCGCGTCGTTGAAGAGGAGGTGCGCCTCGTCGAAGAAGAACACCAGCTTCGGCTTGGGCAGATCGCCCACCTCAGGCAGGGTCTGCCACAGCTTGGTCAGCAGCCAGAGCAGGAAGGTCGCGTAGAGGCGCGGCTTCTCCATCAGTTTGTCGGCAGCCATCAGGTTGATGATGCCGCGGCCGTCGTTGGTCGTACGGAAGAAGTCGTTGATGTTGAGCTCGGGCTGGCCGAAGAACTTGTCCGCGCCCTGCTCCTCGAGCACCAGCAGCCGCCGCTGAATGGCGCCCACCGAGGTCGCCGCGACGTTGCCGTAGGTGGCCGAGAGCTCCTTGCTGCGCTCGGCGACATTGGTGAGAACGGCCCGCAGGTCCTTGAGGTCCAGCAGCTGGAACTCTTTGTGCCCCGCCGCGACCTCGTCGGCCGCGACGCGGAAGACGATGTTGAGAACGCCTTCCTGCACCTCGTTGAGCTCGAGCATGCGGGCGAGCAGCAACGGCCCCATGTCCTCGACGGTGGCCCGGATCGGGTGGCCCTTGTCGCCGAACACATCCCAGAAGGTGGTGGGATGGGCCTTGGGCTCGTAGGCGCCGAGCCCGACCTCCTCCGCCCGCTTGACGAGGAAGTCCTTCGGCTCGCCGATGACCGCGATGCCCGACAGGTCTCCCTTGATGTCGGCGGCGAAGACCGGCACGCCTGCATCCGAGAACCCTTCGGCCAGAACCTGCAGCGTGACCGTCTTACCCGTGCCCGTGGCGCCAGTGACGAGGCCATGCCGGTTGGCGAGCTTGAGCTCCAGGTATTCAGGCTTGGTGCTCTTGCCGACGAAGATCTTGCCGTCCTGCTCCATCACGTGTTCCTCAGTTCAGACTCGCCACGCGCACCCGTAAGCCTTCAATATGAGCGCGAGTCCTGCCCCCGAAACCCTCATGGCACGTGATTCTCGGACCTGCAAAGCGCCGCAGCGCCGCTTCAGGGGATAACGTGCCAGGGCCGTGGCCCGCACCCACCACCCAGCCCCCTTCTCCTGTGGTGAAGAGCATGGCATCAGCGGACAGTTCCAGTAATGTGCCGGCAGTTATCAGGCAGGGAGTCAGCGCCGCCGAGCGACCCCATGCCGTGGACGAGGAGCTTGCGATGGTTGACGAAGCCGGGGATCTCCAACTTGCGCTCGAATTCGAGCCCGCGACGCGCGAGGCTTGGCTTGCGCTCGTCGACAAGGTTCTGAAGGGCAGCGATTTCGAGAAGCGGCTCGTCTCGCACACGCTCGACGGGATCAGGATCGCGCCGCTCTACACGCGCGCCGATGCCTTGCCCGGGACGGATACGGCCACGCCGGGTGCTGCGCCCTACACCCGCGGCACCGCGGCGCCGGGATCAGTGCGCGGCTGGGATATTCGCCAGTTTCACTATTTTACCGAGCCGCAGCAGGTGAATGCCGCCATCCTGGAGGATCTCGCGGGCGGCGCGACCTCCATCGCATTGCACGTGCCGGGCGGCGCCGACATGTCAGGCGTAAGCGATGCCCTGCGCGGCGCACTCGCAGGGGTGGATCTGGATGCCTGCCCGGTCGCCCTCGTTGCCGGCGAAAGCACGACCGAAGCCGCGACGGCGCTCGAAGCCATGTGGACTGAGCGCGGCGTTGCCGCTGGCAAGCGGCGCGGTCACTTCAACGCCGATCCGATCGGAACCATGGCACAGACCGGCGGGCTGTTCGAGCCGCTCGACCGCGGCATCGCCAATGCCGTCGCCCTCGCCCTCAAGACCGAGGCCTGGCCCGGCGTCACCGCGCTCCTCGCTGACAGCAATCCGTACAACGCTGCCGGCGCCACCGAGGCGCAGGAGCTAGCGGCGGCCCTCTCGACCCTGGTGGCTTATCTAAGGGCTGCGGAGGCGGCCGGACTGCCGCCCGAGCGTGCTTTGCCCCAGATAGCAGTCGCAGTGAGTGTCGACGACGATCAGTTCCTGTCGACGGCGAAGCTCAGAGCCGCCCGCCAGCTCATCTGGTGCGTCGCCGAGGCGTGCGGGGCGGGTTCTGCTGCGGCCACGGTTCATATCACCGCCGTAAGTTCCTGGCGCATTATGGCGCGCCGCGATCCGTGGACGAACATCATGCGCACGACGATCGCCTGCGCCGCGGCCGCGATCGGCGGGGCGCAAGCCATCACGCTGCTGCCGTTCACCTATCCGCTCGGCCGGACGGATTCTTTCGCGCGCCGCGTCACCCGCAACATCCAGATCGTGCTGCAGGAGGAATCGAGCCTCGGCCGTGTTGCGGATGCCGCCGGCGGCAGCTGGTACGTCGAGAAGCTGACGGACGACCTCGCCCGCAAAGCCTGGGAGGAGTTCCAGAAGATCGAGGCCCGCGGCGGCATCACGGCGGCTCTCTCCTCGGGTGCCTTGCAGGACGAGATCGCCGCCGCTGCCGAACGGCGCCAGCGTGCGATTGCGACCGGCCGCGTCGAGCTGACCGGCGTCTCGGCCTTCCCGCTCCTCGGCGACGATGGCGTCACGGCGGAGCCCTGGCCGCAGCTCGAGCCGACGGCGCGCCCGCTTGCCACAGAGGTGAAGTGTTTGCAGCAGCATCGCCTTGCCGAGCCGTTCGAGCGTCTGCGCGATGCCGCCGATGCCGATGCGGCGGCGAAGGGCCGTCGTGCCGAGGTGTTCCTGGCAAGCCTCGGCAGCCCGGCCGATCACGGCCCGCGATCGACGTGGGTACGGAATTTCCTGGCCTCGGGCGGTATCGCGGCAAGCGCGAACGACGGCTTCACCAGCTCCACGGATGTCGGCGCGGCGTTCGCCGCCAGCGGCGCCAAGGTCGCCTGCATCACCTCATCGGACGCGATCTATG
>JAEZHL010000356.1 GCA_023416575.1 Pseudomonadota bacterium | reverse complement strand
AAGCCGCTGCGGCGATGGCGCATGATGGCGGCGCCGGCTGTGACGCCGGCTTCCATGAGCTCGTCTGCCAGACGGGAATGATCAAGTTTCATCAAGCTGTTCGCAATCGGTCCTTGAGCTTCGGGCGTAACGTCGGCGGCCATCCGACGCTGGACGTTGCAGCCGGGACCCAATCCCCAGGAATTGCGGCCGGCTGGTCGGGGCGCGGCGATCCTTGTCTTGGCAACAGCATGGCGGCGCATGTATCAACGCTGCATCACTTTTGGCAAGTCGCGACAGTCGGCCCGCGTGAGCGCCTCCCGCGCATGGGTCGTCGCAGAATGATCCTGATGAGAGGCCCCCCGATGAGCCAGCGCTCGCATCCGACAGATCTCGAGCTCGCAGCTCTGATTTCGAGCAAGATCTGTCACGATGTCATCGGCCCGGTCGGCGCGATCTACAACGGCCTCGAAATTCTCGACGAGGACGACAACGCCGACGCCAAGGTCTATGCCCTCGATGTCATTCGCAACGTCACGGAGCAGGCGTCCGCGCGGCTGCAATTCGCCCGCTTTGCGTTCGGTGCCGCCGGCTCGGCGGGTGCCGAGATCGACCTGACGACGGCGGAGCAGATCTCGCGCGGCTTCATCGGCAAGGGCAAGCACAGGCTGACGTGGCGGATCCCGGCGGGGCAGATGCTCAAGGACCGGGTCAAGCTGCTGCTCAACATGATCGCGAGCGCGGTGACGGCACTGCCGCGGGGCGGCGACATCGAGGTGGCGATGGTGGGCACGATGGCGTCTCCGGCCTTCGTGATCCGTTGCCGGGGCGCGGGGGCGCGTCCGCCGCAGCATCTGACCGAGTTCGTTCTCGGAGGACCGATGCCGCCGCTGGATGCGATGAGTATCCAGGCTTATTACACCTGGAGGTTGTCGGGCTCGGCCGGGATGCTGCTCGATGTCCGCAAGGAAGGTGCCGACATCTATCTCACCGCACGTCCCAAGACGACCGCGCGCCGCTGACGAGAACTCCCGACTAGTTCTACAGGCCCTTCGCCAAATCTTGTCCTCAATTGCGTGATCGTGTGCCGGTTCATCACAGATGATGCTCCGCTGAAGATCTGTATTTCGAGCATCCATCAGCATTCTGATTTGTTTAAACTGCTCATACGCCGGATGAACGCCATTCATTTTTAATTGTTGACGGCGGAACTCTCGGATGCTGTCCTCCCGCCGCCAGACCAGGGGGGGTGCCGTTTCCAGCGGCCACCGCATGGTTCCTGGTAATCCGCCTTGGCGGCATTTCATTGTGTGGGTTCGACCGCGTGCCGAGCGTAGCAAGGCCGGGTCGTTTGGGGACGTTCTGCGGCCACCCCGGTCGCGCACTCAGATCAAGGAGCTCCCGTTTTCCCCCCGCCGCCGGGCCAATGTGAACTTGCGTATGGAGGTCTCATGTATCGGATGTTCACGCTGATCTGGGCGATAGGAGTCGTGTTCCACGCCTCCCAAGCTCAGGCCGTGACGCCCATGGGCGACAAGGTCGGTTCTTCGAGAACCGCGAAGATGTATTACAGTGGGCAGGGCAGCCAGCAGGCTCATCTGACCAGGAAGCGCACCAAGTCCTATCGTGCCAGCAGACACGCTCATCGGTCTCATGCGCACGCCCGTTCGTATCGCGCAGCCCAGCTACGAAAGGTGAGCCACAGGGCACAGCGCCAGACACGCGCGGCGACAGTGCACACGGCACGGACTCGCCGGATCACGGCGAGCGCCACGACGAAAAAGACGCGCCAGCGCCACACGCGCGCGGTTCCCGCCGGCACGGTCCTGTCCGGAATCGCATCCTACTACTGGCAACCCCAGCGGGTTGCCTCCGGCGGATGGTTCAACCCGAAAGCGATGACGGCGGCGCACAAGACGCTTCCGTTCGGGACCCGGGTGAAGGTGACGAACGCCCGCAACGGCCGCACGGTCGAGGTCACGATCAACGATCGTGGGCCCTACATCGCTGGTCGCATCATCGATCTTTCAGACGCCGCGGCAGGTGCCATCGGCATGAAGAGCGCCGGCGTCGTTCCCGTGAAAGTGGAAGTCGTCGGAAGATAGCGGCCGCAGAGCGAGTCAGAGAAGCGGCGGCATCGAGCTGCCGCTTCTCGAATCCTGCCACGCCACTGCCCGAATCGCATCAGATTCCGCTCCAAGTAGAGACCAGACAAAAGAGCGTGATGCATCACTACACGCGCCTGATCGCCTCGACCGTCGCGATTTCGATTGCTGGCGGGAGTGCCTGTCTCGGCAGCGGGGCCCCGATCGCAGAACAAGGCGGATGGCAGACGACCATTGTCCGTGGGGCACTCTCGGCCGCACCGCCGCCACCCGACCAACGCAAGGGCGGGTCGCAAGACGCTCCCGCGCGCGCCCACAAGCTGGAAGGGATCGCCTCCTACTACTGGCAGGGGCAGAAGACCGCCTCGGGCGAGCCGTTCGACAAACGGGCGATGACCGCTGCTCATCCGACGCTGCCGTTCAATTCACTTGTGCGCGTCACGGATCGCAAGAGCGGCAACAGCGTGGTGGTCCGTATCAATGACCGTGGCCCATTTCTGCCGGGCCGTGTCATTGATCTTTCGGAAGGCGCTGCCGAGGTGATAGGCATGACGGGGCGCGGACTGACTCCTGTCGATCTCGAGGTGCTGGTCGCTCCCTGACTGCTGCCGGGCTGCTTTGGGCCCCGTGCGGCTCGCCTGATCTCCGGCTCGACATGCCCTAAAGTCCCGTGCCCGGTTTCCAGTTCTTGCCGGTTGCTGGGTCATACCGCCCGCCGCCGAGGCGCTTGTGCCCCCAGGCCATGATCTGCAGCAAGATGGGCTCCAGCGATCGTCCCTCTTCGGTCAACTGATAATCGTAGCGCACGGGCCTTTGCTGGTAGGGCTCGCGGCGCACCAAGCCCCACTGCTCAAGGCGTTTCAACCGCTCGGACAGAATATTCGTCGGGACGCGTTCGGCGCTCTCTTGCAGCGCCTGAAACGTATGCTTCCCATGCCACATCAGGTCGCGAACGATGAGAAGGGTCCACTTGTCGCCGACGATCTCGAGCGAGCGTGCGATTGAGCAATTCGATCGGAATTCGTGTTTTTCCATAGCCCACGCTTTTGTTCCCGCCTCGACAGTCTCTCGGACTCTCGGCTGTGACGGCTGACAGCATAGCTCCGTGACTTGCATTTTTAAAGCCTGCCAGATTTCGTGACTTTAAAAATGCAAGGCACTGGAGGAGCCGCGCTCACGCGCTGGAAGGAGACATCATGAACAGGATGCTGATAGCGCACACCGCCGCGGCCGTTGCCGCCTTGAGCGCAGGGACGGCGGTGGTTGCGACGCGTTTTGTGGTCGGTGAGACTGATCCGATCTCGCTGGTGTTCTACCGATATTTCGTCTCGATCGTCTGTTTTACGCCGTTCTTGCCGGCGTTGTGGCCGAGAGACGGGCTTGGAGCTGCCGAGTACGCCAAGATCGCGATGTTCGGCATTCTGTTTTTCGTCTTGTTTCCATGGGCCTTCAACGCATCGCTGCAATACAATCCCGCCGCGCGGGGGGCCGTGGGGCTGGCGACAATTCCGATCCAGACGCTGCTCGTGGCAGCGTTCTTCGGACGCGAGCGGATGACCTCTGCCAAGGTGGCGGGCGTACTGCTTGCGTTCTCCGGGATTTCGATCGCCTTCGGTGCGGCAGCTATCGGAAACGGCAATGCCGTCTACTTCCATGGCGACTTGCTGATGCTTCTCAGTGTCCTTTGCGCAGCCGTTTATTCCGTGTTCGCTCGTCCGACTCTGATGCGCCACGGACCACTTTTCGTGACCGCTTTGGGAATGGCATCCGCCGTTCTCGTATTAGCGCCCGTCGTCGTCGCAAAGAGCGGCGGTTTTGTCATTCCGGCATTCACAGTGCAAGGCTGGATTGCTGTCGCTTTCCTCGGGACCTTTGCTGGAGCCTTGCAGTTCTCGTTGTTCATGTGGGCCTTGCGTTGGTTGCCGCCAACCACCACGGTTTTGTACCTGACGCTCAACCCCATCACGGCCATGGTGCTGGGCATCATGCTATTGGGAGAGGCATTGACGTTCGATCTGATGGCCGGGATGGCTCTCGTCCTCGTCGGCATCGTGGTCGGCAATGGCCTCCACTCGCCGCAAAAATGGGCGGCCTCAGGCGAGAAGAGCTGATAACGCGATAGCCCGCCGCGCTGGCGGCATCCGAGTCATTCATTGCACCCATCGAGAGCATGTCCCTTACCTCTCAATGTGAGAGGTAAGGGATTGCTTCGGCTGGCGTTTCCACGTTGCTCGTGCCTCTCACCCGTTGCCAAACGAAATACAGGCATGCCAGTTTGCGCCCCCGCCGAAACGACTGCGCAAGTGGGGCTCCCTTCCGATGCTATGGCTGCTGATCATCCCTCTCGGCGTCGCGGCCGGCACGCTCGGTGGCGTCGTCGGCTTCGGCTCTTCCGTGATGCTTATGCCGGTGCTTGTCGCGGCGTTCGGCCCGAAGGAGGCGGTGCAGATCATGGCGCTGGCCTCGCTGATGGCCAATGCTTCGCGGGTTGCGGTCTGGTGGCGGGAGGTCGACTGGCGCGTCAACGCGGTTTACTGCGCGACCGCGGTGCCGGCAGCGGCGATCGGGGCGCGACTGCTGATCGGTCTCGACGGCCGGATGGTCGAGGCGGTGCTCGGGGTGTTCCTTCTTGCGACGATTCCGGCACGGCGCTGGCTCGCGGCCCGTGGCATTACTATCGGCCTCGCGGGCCTGGCGATCGTCGGCGCGTGTATCGGATTTCTCACCGGGCTCGTGGCGACCACGGGGCCGATCAATACGCCTTTCTTTCTCGCCTACGGATTGGTGAAAGGCGCCTTCATCGCGACTGAGGCGGTCGGGGCCGGCGCGATTTCCTTGACGAAGGCGCTGGTGTTCCAGCAATCCGCCGTGCTGCCGGTCGAAGCGGTCGTCCGCGGGCTGGCGGTCGGCTCATCGCTCATGCTCGGCTCCTGGCTGGCGAAGCGCATCGTGCTGTCGTTCGATCCGGCCCAGTTCCGCCTGCTGCTCGAGGGCATGATGCTGCTCGCGGGACTGGCGATGATCTGGGGTGCCATCATGTCGCCGGCCTGATTGGCCGTGGACGCCAGTGCTGCCCGATCGACTTTCCGAATTGGCAACTGGCGGAATGTGTCGGTAGTTTGGTGCAAGTTCCCGCACTGGAGCACCGGCACGTCCCATGGCAGCCATCGAGCGCAATCCGGCTCTCGCGCGCATCCGCACGGCGATGATCGAGAAGAAGATCACCCAGGCGGAGCTCGCCGATGCCGCCGACTGCCACGAGAAGACGATCCAGAACCTGATGCAGGGCCGGCCCGTGCGCGATCAGACGCTGTTCGACGTCTGCATGGTGCTCGGTCTCGACTTCGACGAGCTGAGGTCCTTGCTGCGCGGCCAGCCCGGCCGCGACGAGCCCGGACGGCCGAGTCCGAACAAGGACGTGGCGCCCGTTTACATGGGAGCCTACACGCAAGCTGCGGTCGAGGACTATGTCGGCAGCTATTTGACGTTGCGGCCGGGATTCAGCGGTCTCGGTAAGGTCGTCGCCTATCGTACGGATATCGTCTGGGATCCTGAGTGGCCGAGCCTTCTCTTCCAGGAGCGGGACCGCCCGGATGCGCCGTACTCCCATCGCGGCCGGCTGTATGTACCGCCCGCGTCGATGTTCATCCATCTCGTCTCGCTGACCAAAGGGGCCATGCGCATGATCGTGGTCTCGCAGCTCGACCGGGTCGGTCAGATGCGGGGGATCATCACGACATTGAACAAGCAGCGGGCAATGCTGGTGCCCGTCAGTGCACCCATCGTCTATCGCAAGTTGGCGGATTTCACCGGGACGCCGCTCGGCGAGATCGGTCCTGAAACGCCGGCATACGCGGACTATCGCCAGATCCTCGAGGAGACGGTCGCGGAAGGGTATGCCCGTCTCGTGGCGCTTTGATCGAGGGCCATGACGACCACTGGCGCAGGTCATAGAGCATCGGACGAGAAGCATTGCTCCAATTCGGGGCAGTCGGAGCTTAAGCATCGTGCCCGATGGCGTCGCCAAGAGCCACGGTTTAACCGGCCGTTAACGCTTTTCCCTTCATAACAATACCCCAGCAGGATCAGCAAAACGCCACGATTTTCCTGCATCAGATGCAACCTCGCTCGGTCATCAGTGTCCAGCGTAAGAGGGGGTTGAAGCACAATGAAGTTCCGCAGAGTGCGGACGACGACTTGCGCGTTGTTCGTGACGTCTGTCATTGGCGCCGCGCTTTTCGCGGCCGCGAGCATCGCACCCTTCGCCTCGACTTCTGCTGCCGCGAAGCCCGCAAGTGCCAGCACCGCAACCGAGCTGGCTCCGACACGGTTCGTGATCGGCCTTGAACGCTCGGTCGAGTTCAATGTCCTTTCCCTGACGAATCCGAACCGCGTGGTGGTCGAGCTGCCCAATGTCAGCATGCGCCTGCCCGCCACGACGGAATCCAGCCCGACGGGGCTCGTGCAGTCGTTCCGCGGCGGATTGTCGGCGCCGGGCAAGTCACGGGTCGTGATCGAGGTCCGAGCGCCGGTGATCGTCGAGCGGTCCGAGATCGAGAAGGAGGGCAAGAGCCATCGCCTCGTGCTCGATCTCGTGCCAGCGGCGCAAGGCAAAGTGCAGACGCAGGCGAAGAAGGCTTCGAAGGTGCAGCCTCCGGTGCCGAAGCGCGCCATGCGACCTGAAGAGATCGCCGCACGCACCTACAAGCCGGTGATCGTCATCGATCCGGGGCACGGCGGCGACGATTCCGGCGCGATCAAGAATGGCATCGTCGAGAAGGACGCCGTGCTCGCCTTCAGCATGGCCCTGCGCGACAAGCTGAATGCCAGCGGCCTTTACCGGGTGGTGATGACCCGTGACCGGGACGTTTTCATCTCGCTCGACGAGCGGCGCGCCATCGCCGAGCGGAACAAGGCGGCGTTATTCATTGCCGTACATGCGGACTATGCCGGCTCGCATGCGCGCGGCGCCACGATCTACTCGCTGACCGACACGACGGCCAATGCCTTGCGACGCTCCGCAAGCCGCGAGGTGGTGGAGACGGTTCTGACCGGTCCAGAGCTGGCCGCAGTTCAGAGAACCGCTGATGATCCGGGCACCATCAAGTCGATCCTGGCGGATCTCGCCGAGCGCGAGGTCGCCGTCAACAAGGAGCGGACGAGCACGTTTGCCCGCTCGGTCATCAGTTTCATGAGTGCGTCGACGCCGATGCGCCCGAATGCCGACCGAGAAGCCAACTTCCGGGTGCTGAAGACGGCCAAGGTGCCTTCGGTGCTGATCGAGCTGGCCTACGTGACGAACGCCGAGGATGCGCAGAACCTCAGGTCAGCGAAGTGGCGGGACAGGGTCTCGGATTCGATCGCGACTGCGATCGACAACTATTTCTCGCATCAGATCGCACGCCTGCCGATGTGAGTCGAAACAGTTTGCCCGGAGGCGATGCGCGAAGGGCCGCCCCGGGACTGGCCGGCCGATCGGGTTTGAAGCCCGTTGACGGGTGGCACCCCCGCCC
>JAEZHL010000251.1 GCA_023416575.1 Pseudomonadota bacterium | reverse complement strand
CGTGCACCTGTGATCGCACCCGTTCTGCACCTGCACGTAGGCGCGGGCACGGGTGCCGAAACCGTCGATGAGGTGCGGCGCCGTTTCGCGCACGCTCATGATATCGTTGACCTGGACGCGCTCGGTGTCGGCGAGGCTCAGACCCTGGAATGTTTCGGCCTTCACCTTCTCGGCGTTTCCGACGACATGATCGACTTCGGCCATCCCGGCGAACAGCTCCGGCTCGACCTGCGCCGCGCAACCAGTGACGATGACCCGGGCACCCGGATTCTCCCGGCGCGCCCTGCGAATGGCCTGCTGCGATTGCCGCACCGCTTCGGCCGTCACCGCGCACGTATTCACGATGATGGAATCGCCGAGCCCCGCCTCCGCTGCATGCCGGCGCATCAGCTCGGATTCGTAGGCGTTCAACCGGCAGCCTAGAGTGATGACAGTGGGCTCGGACATCGAGGTCTTTGGCAAATCAGCATACGAAAGACCCGCCACGACCCCACGTCGGGCCATGCCGAGTCCGCGACGATTGGCGGATAACACGTCCTGATGTAGGTGGCGACCAGGACCTTGGGTAGAGACGATACGCCAACTATGCCAGCGCCTTCGCGAAGATTGCTGGATCGAGTTGGCCCTCCGACTCGAGCTCGGCTGGGCCGCGCATCAGGATGCGGTTGGCCTCTGTCCATTCAATGTGGAGTACGCCGCCCGGCAGCGTCACCGTGACCTTTCGACCGGTTCGCCCCGTCCTGGCTGCACAGACCGCCGCCGCGCACGCGGCCGATCCGCACGCGCGCGTCAATCCGGCGCCACGTTCCCAGGTCCGCAGCGTCAGTGATGCTGGCGAGGTGACATGCGCCAGCGAGATATTGGCGCGGTCGGGAAACATGGGATCGTTTTCGAGCAGGGGGCCGAAGCGCGCGAGATCATAGGCCGCGACATCCTCGACCCAGAAGATCGCGTGCGGATTACCGACATTCACTACCGAGGGCGACTGCAGGACCGACTGCCCGACTACCACCTCCAGTGCAATCTTGCGCGTGTCCTCGAACGGTTGAGCGAGCGGGATCTCATCCCAGCCGAACCGGGGCTCGCCCATGTCGACCGTGATGTCGTCGATGCTCGCGACGGTCACATCCAAAACGCCGCCGCTGGTCTCGAACCGCACATGGTCGCGACCCGTCTCCTCAGCCACGACCCACCCGATGCAGCGGGTGCCGTTGCCGCAGGCCCCGGCTGGCGAACCATCGGTGTTGTAGATGCGGACGTATGCATCGGTGCCCGCCGTGCGCGGGTCGTGCAGCACCATGAGCTGCTCGAAGTGCGAGCCCGGAGCCGCTGCGATGGCGCGCGCCTCGTCGGCGGAGAACACATGCGAGCTCTGGCGCAAGTCGACCATCACGATCTCGTTGCCGAGCCCGTTCATCTTGCGGAAGGGTATGGAACTCCGGATGGACATGGGTTCCATATAGGACAGACCGACCCCGGAGCACAATTGGAACCGGAAATGCCATCGAACCCGCCGGCGCCGACAGACGGCCTGATGTCTCCCTCGCCGTGGGTCCGGCGCTTTCTGAGCGGCATTCCCCGCACCGGCCAGGTGCTCGACCTCGCGTGCGGGCGTGGCCGGCATTTGCGACTGGCGCTCGCGGATGGCCGCGCCGTCGTTGGGGTGGATCGCGACCTCTCCGGTGTCGCGGACCTCGATGGCATGCCCGGCGTAGAGCTTGTGGCGGCCGACCTGGAAGACGGCAGTCCGTTCCCGTTCCGCGGCCGCTCATTCGCCGGCGTCATCGTCACAAACTATCTCTGGCGGCCGATCCTGCCTGACATCGTCGGCTGCGTCGCAGCGAACGGGTTGCTCGTTTACGAGACATTCGCGGTCGGCAATGAGCGCTACGGCCGCCCCAGCAACCCAAACTTCCTGCTGCGGCCCGGTGAGCTCACCGAGACTGTGCGCGGGCAGCTGCTACCAATCTCGTTCGAGCATGTGCGGCTACCGGCGCCGCTGCGGGTCGTGCAGCGCATTGTGGCCGTCGGTCCCGATCACCCATGGCTCAGTGAGCCACCGGAGTTACACGATCCCGCCGTCCCGTTGTGACGAATTGGCTTGCAAGGCGTTGTTAGCTGCGAACCAACTTTGAACGGAGGTCAGGCATGCGCATGCTTCTTGCGGCACTCGGAACGCTCGTGCTCGCCCTACCCGCATCGGCCGTGCAGACCGAGGCACCCGAGGCCCCGAGAAGCAGGGTCACCGTCGAAACGGTCGCACAAGGGCTCGATCATCCCTGGTCGTTCCAGTTTCTGCCCGACGGCCGGATCTTGGTCACCGAGCGCCCAGGGCGGATGCGCATCGTCGATCGCAACGGCAAGCTATCCGAGCCGCTCCAGGGTGTCCCGCAGGTGTTCGCGGAAGGGCAGGGAGGTCTGCTCGACGTTGCCCTCGCCCCCGACTTCTCATCCAGCGGCACGATTTACTTCTCATATTCCGAGCCGCGTGAGGGTGGCACGAATGGCACGAC
>JAEZHL010000218.1 GCA_023416575.1 Pseudomonadota bacterium | reverse complement strand
TTGGCTCGAGCTTGCGCAGCGAGGCCGCGGGCACTCCGGGAATGGCCGCGAACGCGAGCGTGACTACATCTCGTTCCCGGAGTCGGAAGAGGACAGCGCGGGATCACGCAGAGGCGGTCACGAGCGGCGCGCCGCATAGATCCACGCTCGAACTCCTGCCCCAAAAAGAAATCGGCGCCGGGGGTCCGGCGCCGATCGTCATTCTGTTCTCGGTGTCAGCTCAGCGTTGAGCAAGGCGCCAGAGCGCAGGAACGGCGAAAGCTCCGAGGGCCGTCTTGAATACGGTCGCTGCATAGAACGGCACGATACCGAGGGCCCAAGCCTTGTCCATTCCGACGAGCGGTGCCAGCCATGCGAGGCCCAAGCCAAGGATGACGACGTGCCCGAGCATCATCGCGCAGAACAGGCGCGGCACAGAGCGATCCCAGCCCCGTTCTGCAAGCCAGCCGACCACAAAGGCGCCAAACACGAATCCGATGAGGTAGCCGCCGGTTGGGCCCGCCATATAGGCCAATCCCAGACCCTTTTCCGGAGTCCCAGCGAAGACCGGTAGGCCAAGCGCGCCCTGGGTCAGGTACAGCAGGACGGTAAGCGCGCCGAGGCGAGGCCCGAGTGCGGCACCGAGAAAGAGCACGACGAACGTCTGCATCGTCATCGGCACAGGCCAGAACGGCACCTGGACTTTCGCCGATGCGGTCAGCAGCAGTGTGCCGATGAGCACCATTGCGCCTTGGCGCAGCATGTGCCCCTGGCTTTCGGGCCATAGCGCCGCGGCAAGCGTCGAGTTGGGCCGTGAATTCATGAATAGTGCCCCTTTATGTTGCTGCACGCACAGGCCGTCGATCAACGGCCAATCGCCCCAGCTGTGCCATGGCTCACCGGCGCTGGCAATCTCTCCATCGGCTTAGACGCGTCACCGCGCCTAGGCGCTGACCGGATCCTTGGTCGGGGGTGCCGGAATTGCCGGTGTCATCGGCTCGCCGACTTCCCGATCGCGGCGCCGCGGCTGCGGCGGCTGGAAGGCGCGGCGAGCATGGGTTTCGCAGTAGGGCAACCCCGGAACCTTGTTCTTGTTGCAGAAATGGAAGTCCGCGCTCTGCGGGTCGCCAATGGGCCAGCGGCAGCTCGATTCCGTCAGCGCCTGGATCGTCTTGCGCTCGGAAGCGGGAATCTCGACTTCCTCGACTGGCGGCATGTAGACTGAATCGACCGCGAAGAGCGAGCGCACCGAAGGATTGCCGACGGTGGCGAAACGTGACTTCACCGCCGCGCGCTTCACGGTCACGGGTGCAGCCGTCCGCGGCCGCGCACGATGGCTCTTGATCCGGGAGGTGGTGGCTCGTCCCGACAAGCCCAGACGATGCACCTTGCCGATCACGGCATTGCGCGTGACGCCGCCCAGACGACCGGCGATCTGGCTGGCGCTCAGCCCTTCCGCCCAGAGCTTTTTCAGCTGCTCCACGCGCTCATCGGTCCAGCCCATACTTGTCGCTCCTTGCAGAATCAGATCACATCCGATCCGCGGAGGGCGCGCACCGGAACGCGAGCGGACAAGCAACGGGCCACGCGAGACGCACCGAGGTGCAACGCAAGGCCTATGACACAGCTTGGCCGTTACAAACGCTGGAACTGGGGGAACTCAAGACGAAACTGGCGCCAACTGGGCGCGCGAGGGAAACAGCTCGCACTCTAACGAAAATTCCGAGAATGCCAACGTTGGCACACTCACCGCCATATGTCGCTGGCGGACAGCGCCAAAGTACAACATACAGTTTTCAGATCACAAGCAGTGCAGGCCGATCTGGGCTGCATTGGCCGGGATTCGTGTCGTTCCCGCCACATGCGAAGTCCAAGTTCGCTGTATGTTTGCAGAAGTGAGCCGACGTGCGCGGAAATGTTCACTGGACGAGCTTGATTCAGTGATCGTTGACAGCCGCGGATAGCGAGATGTATTCATAGTGTTCGCTGGGCCGCCACAAGTGGGCGGCTCTTTTTGCTTTCTCGCCTGAAGGAGCTGCCCGCATGTCGCAGCCCGCGCCGGCCATGAACCGGAATGCTGCCTCGACGCTGTCCACCGGCCCGTCGCCCGCCGTCATGGGCACTTACGCACGCCAGGACGTGGTATTCGAGCGAGGCGAAGGCTCGTGGCTGATCTCCACCACCGGCGAGCGCTATCTGGATTTTGCGAGCGGCGTCGCGGTCAACGCACTCGGGCACGCGCATCCCAAACTCGTGGCGGCATTGACCGAGCAGGCGCAGAAGCTCTGGCACACCTCCAACCTTTACCGTGTTGCCGATCAGGAGCGCCTTGCTGAGAGGTTGTGCGCACTGACGTTCGCCGACCGGGTCTTCTTCAGCAACTCGGGTGCCGAGGCGTGTGAAGGCGCGATCAAGCTGGCCCGCCGCTATCATCACGTCTCTGGTCGGCCGGAGCGAAACCGCATCATCACCTTTAAGGGCGCCTTCCACGGGCGCACACTGGCCACCATCGCCGCCGCGGGGAACGAAAAGTACCTCGACGGCTTCGGGCCGCAGATGCCAGGCTTCGATGTTCTGCCGCTGGGAGATATGGCCGCCGTCGAGGCGACCATCGGTCCCGAGACCGCGGGCATTATGATCGAGCCCGTGCAGGGCGAAGGTGGCATCCGGGTCGTCCCCGTCGAGCATCTCCAGCACCTGCGCGCGCTCTGCGATGCGCACGGGCTGCTCTTGATACTGGATGAAGTGCAAACCGGCGTCGGGCGCACGGGCAAACTGTTCGCGCACGAGTGGGCCGGCATCACCCCCGATGTGATGGCGATCGCCAAGGGCATCGGCGGCGGCTTCCCCGTCGGCGCCTTCCACGCGACCGAGGAAGCGGCGAAGGGCATGGTCCCGGGCACCCACGGATCGACGTTCGGCGGCAACCCGCTGGCCATGGCCGTCGGGAACGCCGTCCTCGATGTCGTGCTCGAGGCCGGCTTCCTCGAAGCGGTCCAGCAGAAGGCGTTGCGCCTGAAGCAGGAACTCGCGCGTGTGCAAGATGAGCACCCCGATGCCGTGGAGGAAATCCGGGGCCTCGGCTTGCTCACTGGGATCAAGCTCAAAGTGCCTGCCGGGGACGTGATCAAGGCCTGCACGGCTGAGAAGTTGCTCGCGGTCACAGCTGGCGACAACGTCCTGCGACTTCTGCCGCCGCTCAACGCCACCGATGCCGAGCTGTCGGAAGCGGCGGCACGGCTCTCGCGCGCCCTCCGGCGCATTGCTTCCTGACAATCCTGACGGCCGAGGCCGCTCGCCACGCGAGGTCCACGTCATGGCGCCACGCCATTTCATTGATATCGGCGATATTGATCCGATCACGCTGCGGCGGATCGTGGATGCCGCGCACGAAATGAAACGCGCCGGCAAGGCGGTTCCGGCCAGCCTGCGGCCGCCCGGCATCGAGCAAGCCGTGCTGGCGATGATCTTCGAGAAGCCCTCGACGCGCACGCGGGTCTCCTTCGACGTCGCCATGCGGCAGCTCGGCGGGCAGACGATCGTGCTCAATCACACCGATCTGCAGCTCGGACGCGGCGAATCCATCCCCGACACGGCGCGCGTGCTCTCGCGATACGTCGACGCCATCATGATCCGCGCCAACAGCCATGAGAGCGTCGTCGAGCTCGCCCAGAACGCGACGGTGCCTGTCATCAATGGTCTGACGGACAGAAGCCATCCGTGCCAGATCATCGCCGACATCATGACCTTCGAGGAGCACAGAGGGCCGATCGGCGGAAAGACGATCGCGTGGGTCGGGGACGGCAACAACGTCGCCGCCTCCTGGGCCCATGCCGCCTCGCGCTTCGGCTTCAAGTTGCGCATCGCATCGCCCGCTCAGCTCAAGCCGGAGCGGCCCGTGCTCGACTTCGTCGCCGCTGAGGGTGCGGAGGTTCTCGTCACCGACGATCCCGACGAGGCCGTTGCCAATGCCGATTGCGTGGTCACCGACACTTGGGTGTCGATGGGGCAAACGGATGCCGCGCGGCGCAAGCAGATGCTGGGACCATATGCCGTCGACGAGGGCCTGATGCGGAAAGCGGGCCGCGACGCCATATTCATGCATTGCCTTCCGGCTTATCGCGGCCACGAGGTGAGCGCGGAAGTTATCGATGGCCCGCAATCCGTCGTGTTCGACGAGGCGGAAAACCGGCTTCATGCTCAGAAGGCGATCCTGGCATGGTGCCTCGGGAAGGATTGAATGCCAGAGGACCGGACGCGCGCCGCTGCTGGCGAGCGCGTTGCAGATGATCTGATCATGCCGTTCCGCACCGAGCGGTCCGGCGTATTCGGCCGAGTCGTGCGCCTCGGCCCGATGATCGACAGCATTTTGAACCGCCACGAGTACCCCGAGCCCGTCAGCCGCCTGCTGGGCGAGGCAGTGGCGCTCACGACGCTGCTCGGCTCTTCCCTGAAGTTCGACACAGCTCACGGTGGCCGCCTCATCCTGCAGACCAAGTCGGATGGGCCGGTCGGCATGCTGGTGGTCGACTTCGAGGAACCGGGCAAGGTTCGGGCCTATGCCTCTTACGACAAGGAGCGGGTCGACCGCTTGGTGAGGGGGCGCGATACGCGCGACGATCCGGGCCGGCTTCTCGGCACCGGGCACCTCGCAATGACGATCGATCCCGGCGGCAATCTTGATCGCTATCAGGGCATCGTGCCGCTCGACGGCTGCAGCCTCAGCGAGGCGGCTCATACCTATTTCCGGCAATCGGAGCAGATTCCGACCTTCCTGCGCCTCGCGGTGGCCCGCCACTTCGCGGGCGGGACCTGGCAGTGGCGCGCGGGCGGGTTGCTGATCCAGTACGTGCCGCCTGTCGAGGAAGGCGCGACCGTAGAGGACGACAACGAGAACGTGCTCGTCGGCGAAGAGGATGATCGCTGGACCGGCACGCGCATGCTGGCCGCGACCGTCGAGGATCACGAGCTGCTCGACCCCACGCTGACCTCAGAGCGCCTGCTCTATCGCCTCTTCGCCGATGAAGGCGTGCGAGCGTTTCCGGCAATCAGCATCACCGAGCACTGCCGCTGCTCGCGGGAGCGGGTCACAAACCTGCTTGGCAGCTTCGCGGCCCATGAGCTCGAGGATATGCGCGAGCCTGACGGGGCGATCACCGTGACCTGCGAGTTCTGCAACGCCAAATACCGCTTCGAGCCCGAGCCGACCGCGTAGGCGGAGCAGTCTTTGTCGGCCTCAGTTCACGTTCCGAATGGCGAATGGGCTATCGAGGGAGAATGCCGGGATGGCGACGCTGAAGAGGTCGCCCTGGGCATTAACCATCTGATAGGAGCCGACCATGATGCCTTGTGGCGTTCTGAGCGGGCACCCGGACGTGTACGTGAAGGTCTCGCCCGGAGGAATGACGGGGGTCTGGCCAACGACACCCGGCCCGCGCACCTCCTCGGTGTGGCCATCACCGTCCGTGATATGCCAGATCCGCGACCGAAGCTGAACCGGCTCGTCCCCTTCGTTCTCGATCATGACCGTGTACATCCAGAAGAAATAGTCGTCATCCGGACTCGACTGATCCTCGACGTAGGCTGGAGTAACACGGACACGGATGCCGTGAGTGACGGCTTCATACATGCAAGAACACCCTCAAGGGGACGCATCGAGCGTACTTAGACTAGGTTCCATGGTACTTGGATCAAGATCACTCAACCTTCGTCCTGAATATAGAGTAACTAACACATTCGTGCCCAGCCCGGCTCCGCCACGGCTGCGGGCGGCCTGACCCGCAGCCTGATTCAGCACGACAACAGACCTGAGGCATTCGATGGCTCCTCCCTTGGTGGCGCTCCGCGACATTCATTTGACCTACGGCGGCACGCCCCTGCTCACCGGCGCCGAGTTGGCCGTCGCACCCGGCGAGCGCGTGTGCCTCATCGGACGCAATGGCTCGGGGAAGTCGACGCTGCTCAGGATCGCCGCCGGCTTGATCGAGCCCGACCGCGGCGAACGCTTTTCGCAGCCCGGCGCGCTGGTGCGTTACCTTCCGCAGGAAGTGGATTTTTCCGGTTTCGCCACAACGCTGGACTATGTGGAAGCCGGGCTCGGGCCCACGCAGGATCCCTACCGTGCCCGCTACCTGCTGGAAACGCTGGGGCTGAGCGGCGAGGAGCCTGTCGGCGTCCTGTCTGGCGGCGAGGCCCGGCGCACGGCGCTGGCCCGTGTTCTGGCTCCCGAACCCGACGTGCTGCTGCTCGACGAGCCGACGAACCATCTCGACCTGCCCGCGATCGAATGGCTCGAGTCGGAGCTGAAGACAATGAAATCGGCGCTGGTTTTGATCAGCCACGATCGCCGCTTCCTGGAAAGCCTCTCGCGCACCACCATCTGGCTCGATCGCGGCATAACGCGCCGCCTCGAGCAGGGCTTCAGCGCCTTCGAGGGCTGGCGCGATGCGCTGCTGGAGCAGGAAGAGCTCGAAGCCCATAAACTCGACCGCAAAATCGCGCGCGAGGAAAGCTGGATGCACGGCGGCGTCACGGCGCGGCGCAAGCGCAACGTGCGCCGCGTGGCCGAGCTCGCGCGCATGCGCCAGGAGCGCCGCGATGCCCGACGCGTTCAGGGGGACGTTCGATTCTCAGCGGGCCAAAGTGGCCCCTCCGGCCGGCTCGTCATCGAGGCGACGGGCATCGAGAAGGCATTCGACAGCAGATATGTCGTGCGCGATTTCTCGACCCGCATCGCACGTGGCGATCGGATCGGCATCGTCGGGCCGAACGGCGCCGGCAAGACCACGCTGCTGCAGATGCTGACAGGCCGGCTTGATCCCGATTCAGGCGAGGTGCGGCTGGGCTCCGGGCTCGACATGGTGACCCTGGATCAGCGCCGCGACGAACTGGCGCCGACGATGACCGTCACCGAGGCCCTCACCGGCGGTCGCGGTGACAAGGTCGTCATCAACGGACAGGCCCGCCACGTCGCCAGCTACATGAAGGACTTCCTGTTCCAGCCCGAGCAGGCGCGCAGTCCGCTGTCCGTGTTGTCGGGTGGCGAGCGGGCGCGGCTCATGCTGGCGCGCGCCCTCGCCAAGTCCTCCAACCTGCTCGTGCTCGACGAGCCAACGAACGATCTCGACCTGGAGACGCTCGATCTGCTGCAAGAGCTGCTGTCGGACTATGCCGGAACCGTGATCCTGGTCAGCCACGACCGCGACTTCCTCGACCGCGTGGTGACCTCGGTAATTGCGGCCGAAGGCGACGGACGCTGGATCGAGTATGCCGGCGGCTATTCCGACATGCTGGCACAACGGTCCGGCTCCGACCTCCCTGCGGCGGGTGCCGGGAGTTCACCTGCCGCGGATAGCAGCAAGGCGAAAAGCGCCCCGAAGGCTGAGGCGAGCCGGCAATCCAAGCGTAAGCTCTCGTTCAACGAGAAACACGCGCTCGCGACTCTGCCGAACACCATCGAGGCACTGCAGCGCGAAATCGCGGCGCTGCAGAAGACGCTGTCCGATCCGGGACTCTATGGGCGTGATCCGAAGTCCTTCGATTCGGTGACCACGCGCCTCGGTCAGGCTGAGGCGGAGCTCACGACAGCCGAAAACCGCTGGCTCGAACTCGAGCTGCTGCGCGAAGAGCTCGACAGCTCCAGCTGACGGGCCAACGCATCCGCAGCTCGCGCGCGGCGGCTACTGGTTCTGCCACTCCTCCTTGACCTCCATGCACTTCTTCGAGACGAAGTCGTTGATATCCTCGACAACCGTACCTTCGAGCACGTTGAACGTGTTGTCCGTCGCAGTGGCTGTCCACATCGCGCCCTTGACCAGGGTCGGAGCCTCGATCTTCCCCCAGTTGAGCGCGGCCTTCGTCGCCTTCCCGCCCTCGAACGTCACCTTCGGGGTGAAGTCGAACTTCACTTCGGCAGCCGCTTCGTTCTCGCGCTCGATCTGACAGTTGACCTGATGCTTCTCGAGCGTCGCTTCGTGCTTGGGCTCTGACATGGCCTTGATGAGAGTCTCGCGCTTGAGCTTGAGATCGGCGACACACTTCACCTGCCCCCAGGGCCAGGACACCTTTGCCTTGGAGACGATCTTCTCGAGGCGCTCCTTGCGCCAGGTCTTGACGATGTTGCAGGCGATGTCGGCTCCGTCCGGCTTGCGATTGTGGAATGCGGCGCAGATTGCCACTTTGCAGGCCTTCCGGCTCTCGCGCTCCGCCTTCTCCTCGGGCGTGAGCTCCACCTCCTCGACCGCTGCTTCGGGTTTTGGCTCCTGCGCGGACACAGGCGACATGGCGAGGAACGCGACAACTCCGGCCGCGAGTACCTGACTGAGCACAACACGAATAGACATGAAGACCACCCCGTTTCTGCAGAACGCAGCGCCGGCTTATGGCGGCCAAGTCGTTCAGGATTATGACGGCAAATCACACTGGTGTTGCATGAACCGCTCTACGCGCTTGCTTGAACTCACCCCCATGGGCACCATATTTCTTTCTGCGTGGATTACCGGTGCCCGGCAGCAAACGGGGCCGGCAGCTCGCGGGGGCCCCGATGGGACCCGCGGTGATTTGGACAACAGGGTCGCTTGGAAAGGGCTTTGCACGATGTCACGCATGTCGCTTCTGTCCAGTCCCATGCTGCTCGGGTTCGAGGAGATCGAGCGGCTGATCGACCGGGCCGGCAAAGGCTCCGGCGATGGCTATCCGCCGTACAACATCGAGCGGATCGCCCAGAACGGGGAACGGGTCGAGGTCTTGCGCATCACATTGGCTGTCGCCGGCTTCACGCGCGACCAACTAGAGATCACCGTCGAGGACAACCAGCTCTCCATCCGCGGCAAACAGCAGGAAGCCAAGGGCCGGGAGTACCTTTACCGAGGAATTGCGGCGCGGCAGTTTCACCGCACCTTCGTGCTTGCGGACGGGATCGAGATCCGAAGCGCGGATCTCAGCAACGGTCTTCTGTCCATCGACCTCGTTCGGCACGAGCCGGAACGGCTGGTGCGAAGAATCGAGATCGGTGAGCGCTAAAACCAGCGTTTGAGCGCTGATCGCTGGCCAAAGACAGAGAATCACGGGACCATACGTGCAGGCGGCTTGTGGGCTTTGCCGCGAGCTGCAAGGCATGACGTGTTCGGTCCCTCGACCTGGAGGAGTTGCGTCATGAACAGGACAAATCGCACCAGATCGTCGCGCAAGCGCCAAGCACCGGCCATCGCACCGGTGATGAGCCAGCTCGAGCTCGCGCGGCTGGGCGGCGGCCAGATCGCCTATATCAAGGTGCTGTCGTCCGACGAGGCTCAGCGGCTGTACCCGGCCGTCGAGGGTCTTCCCGGTGGCATCGATCTCTATGCGCTTCACGCGGCCGACGGCACGCCCATCGCGCTGACGGACAGCCGCCAGGCTGCGATCGGCCACGCCCGTGGAGACAAGCTGGAGGTGGCGAGCGTCCACTGAGAGGCTAGGACGAGAACGGGATTCCGAAGCGCTCCATCGCTCGCGATTGGAGCGCTTTCGTTTTTCATGAGCTCCCGAGTTCTCGAAGCTCACCCGACCTTCGGGTTCAGGCGAGCCTCGGTGTCAGGAAGTCCTTCAGCCCCGGTAGCGCGCGAACTGCCCGCGCGGCCTGAAATGCTCCAGGTAAACCGGAACGATCGATTCCGCGGTATGCAGGCGCGACACCCCGAGCCCTTGGAGGTTACGCCCCTCCTGCTCGGCGGCGGCACTGACGACGTTGTCCCTCTTGAGCAGCCG
>JAEZHL010000199.1 GCA_023416575.1 Pseudomonadota bacterium | reverse complement strand
CCGAATTCCTCTTCCAGGGCCAGGGACCGGCGCTCGCGGTGGCCAAGATTGCATTGTCCGAAGACCCGTGGCGCCTGCCCGAGAAAGACGGCGGCACCATTGCGCGCCGCTTCCGGCTGGCGCTGGGGCTGGAGACGGCTTAAGCGGCCACGCGCGCTGGGGCGGATTGGCGGATTATTGCCCCCCGCCGCGGAAAACGTGATCTCGTCAAAAAAGGCAGGCCCATCGGACCTGCCTTTTTCAGTGCCGTGTTGCGTGCGAGGTCAACCCTTCCTCAGCGCCGCCATCAGGCTCGTGTCATAGTAGTGCTCGGCAATCTGCCAGTAGAACAGGGTTTCCGCACGGAAGGCGTGGTGCGATTCGAGAGCCCGCTTGAACAGCGGATTCTTGGCCGCGATCTCGGCATAGTATTCGTTGGCGGCTTTCCAGCACGCGTCCATGACTTCAGGCGGGAAGGCGCGCAACTCGGCTCCGCCCGCGATCAGCCGCTTCAACGCCGGACCGTTGACCAGATCGTACTTCGCGATCATCCAGTTGTTCGCCGCCTCGGCCGCGTTGTTGACGATCGCCTGATAGTGCTTCGGCAGGGCCTGCCACTTATCCTTGTTGACGACGAGGTGCAGCATGGCGCCGCCCTCCCACCAGCCGGGGTAGTAGTAGTATTTGGCGACCCGCTGGAACGCGAGCTTCTCGTCGTCATAGGCGCCGACGAACTCGGTGGCATCGATCGTGCCACGCTCCAGAGCCGGGTAGACGTCGCCGGGGGCGATCTGCTGCGGCACGACGCCGAGCCTGGCGAGCACGTGCCCACCCATGCCGCCGATCCGGAACTTCAGCCCTTTCAGATCGTCGACTGACTTGATTTCCTTCCTGAACCAGCCGCCCATCTGCGTGCCGGAGTTGCCCATGACGATGCCATGGACATTGAACTTGCCCAGGGCCTCGTTGATGATCGCCTCACCGCCGCCGAAGTGCCACCAGGCATGCTGATGCCGCGCATTGAGCCCGAACGGAATGCCCGTGCCGAACGCGAGCGTCGGCTCCTTGCCGATGTAGAAGTAGACCGGCGTCTGCGCGCAGTCGATTGAACCCGTCTCGACCGCATCGAGCGCCTGCAATCCAGGGATGATCTCGCCGGCCGAGAACGTCTGGATCTGGAAGCGGTTGTCGGTCGCATCGGCAACGAACTTGGCGAACATCTGCGCCGTACCGAAGATCGTGTCGAGCGACTTCGGGAAGCTCGACGTGAGGCGCCAACGGATCTCAGGTGCGCTCTGCGCAATAGCTGGGCTCGCCAGCGCAGAGGCCGCGGCCGAGACCGCACCCGCTTTGAGGAAGGTTCTACGCTTCATTTGATCCCTCATGGAACATTTCCGAAAGTGAGTGGCCTTCAGATTTCGACCCTGGCTGCTGGGCCTTCGGTGACGGGTGCCGATGTTGCGTCCGGTTTCCGCAACCGGCGCCAGGTTGCCTCAACTCAAATCACTCCGTTCGTCTTGCAGCAACAAAAAAGGCGGGTCACGCGGACCCGCCTTTTGCATCATCCTGGCGCGCGTCTCAGCCCATATGGCTGACGAACTTGGCCGTCATGTAGACCATCAGGCCTTCCGTGCCACCCTCATAGCCGAAGCCCGAATCCTTGACGCCACCGAACGGCGTCTCGGGCAGGGCGAGGCCCATGTGGTTGATCGTGACCATGCCGTGATCCAGAACGTCGGCGACATGGGTTGCAACCTTCGCATTGCGCGTGAAGGCATAGCTGGCGAGGCCGTAGGGCAGCTTGTTCGCCCGCGTCAGCACCTCCTCGGTATCCTTGAAGCGCAGCATCACGGCGACGGGGCCGAACGGCTCCTCGTTCATGATGCGGGCGCTCTCCGGCACGTCCGTCAGGACGGTCGGCTCGAAAAAGTTGCCCTGGTTGCCGATACGCTTGCCGCCGGCTGCGACCTTGGCGCCCTTCTCCTGCGCGTCCTGGACGAACGACTCGATGGCATTCACGCGCCGCGGGTTGGCGAGCGGACCCATCTTGCTGTCCGGCTCCAGGCCGTCGCCGACCTTCAGGCTCTTGGCGATGTCCGTGAACTTGGAGACGAACTGGTCGTAGACCTTCTCCTGGACGAAGAAGCGGGTCGGCGAGATGCAGACCTGGCCGGCGTTGCGATACTTCATCGCCGCCATCAGCTTCGCCACCTGCTCGGCCTCGACATCGTCGAACACCAGCACCGGCGAGTGGCCGCCCAGCTCCATCGTCGCCCGCTTCATGTGGGCGCCAGCGAGCGCGTTCAGAAGCTTGCCGACCGGCACCGAGCCGGTAAACGAGATCTTACGGATGATGGGCGAGGGGATCAGGTACTCGGAGACCTCGGCCGGGGTGCCGTAAACGAGGTTGATGACGCCAGCAGGGACGCCCGCGTCGTGGAAGCAGCGGACGAGCCCGATCGGCGAACCTGGCGTCTCCTCGGGGCACTTGATGATGATGGAGCAGCCGGCGGCGAGCGCAGCCGCGATCTTGCGGGTCGCCTGCGTCACCGGGAAATTCCACGGCGCGAAGCCGGCGACGGGGCCGATCGGCTCCATGATCACCATGTTGCGCACGCCATCGGCACGCGCCGGGATGATGCGGCCGTAAGCGCGGCGGCCTTCCTCGGCGAACCAGTCGATGATGTCGGCTGCGCCCTGGACCTCGAGCTTCGCCTCGATGAGGATCTTGCCCTGCTCCTGCGTCAGCACCTTGGCGATGTCATCCGCTCGGGCGCGAACGAGATCAGCGGCCTTGCGCAGGATCTTCGCGCGCTCGAATGCCGAAACGCGCTTCCACTCCTTGTAGCCCTTGTCGGCAGCCGCGAGCGCCGCATCGAGCTCGGCCTTCTTGGCGTGCGGGAGCTTGCCGAGAACAGAATCCTTCGCGGGGTTCAGGACATCCGAGGTGACGCCGCTGTCGCCCTTGGTGAATTTCCCATCGATGTAAAGGTCGAGGTTTTCGTACATGGTGCTCTTTCCGAGGTTGCCGTTGGGCTTGTTAAATGACGTTGCCAGCCGAGCTGCAAGAAGATTGTGTGCTCGCTGATCGAAGCATTACGTCTTCTGGCGCAGGGCGGGCTGCCAGACGTTCGGCATCGCGCGCCGGTGCTGGGGCGGGCACTTGGGCTCGGCCCCCAGCTGATACGCAGCGTGCCGGCCCCAATGCGGGTCGTCAAGGAAGGCGCGCGCCAGCGCGACGAAGTCCGCGCGGCCTTCGGCGATGATCGCCTCGGCCTGCTGCGCGTCAGTAATCAATCCGACGGCCATGACGGGAATATCAACGGCCTTCTTGATCGCTTCGGCGAACTGAACCTGATAGCCGGGCCCGAGCTGAATGCGCTGCGCGGGATGATTGCCGCCCGTCGACACGTCGATGAAATCGCAACCGAGATCCTTCAGGCGGCGGGCGAAGGCGATCGTATCCTCGATCGTGATGCCACCCTCGACCCACTCGACGGCAGACACGCGCATGCCCATCGGCTTCGTCTCGGGCCATGCCGCGCGCATCGCCCGGAACACCTCCAGCGGGAAGCGCATGCGGTTCTCGAGACTGCCGCCCCAGGCATCCTCGCGCCTGTTGGACAGCGGCGACAGGAACTGGTGCAGAAGATAGCCATGGGCGCCGTGGACCTCGATGAGGTCGATGCCGATCCGGTCGGCGCCACGCGTCGCGGCGACGAACGCGGCAAGCAATTCCTCCATGTCCGCCGCGGTCATAGCCGTCGGCGTGTGCCAGCCGTCAGCATAGGGAATCGCGGAGGGTGCTTTCGTCTGCCACGGGTTCTCGGTCAGAGGGTCGCTCGGCCCCTTGCTCTCCCACGGCCGCTTGCTGGATGCCTTGCGCCCGGCGTGGCCGAGCTGAATGCCGATCTTGGCCGCGCCGAACCGGCGGCAGGCATCGATGACCTTCTTCAACGCCTGCTCGTTTTCGTCCGAGTAAAGACCGAGGCACCCATGTGTGATGCGGCCCGCACGCTCGACGGCGGTCGCCTCGAGGATGAGCAGGTCGGCGCCCGAGTTCGAAAGCGATCCGAGGTGCATCATGTGCCAGTCGGTCGCCGTTCCGTCCTCGGCCGAGTACTGGCACATCGGAGAAACGACGACGCGGTTGTCGAGGGCAAGGCCGCGCAGGCGGGCAGGGGAGAACAGGGCGCTCGATGTCATCGTTAGGTCCTGTGTTGAGGATTGAGCCCTGAGCGTAAAACCGAAAGTTCAAAAGATCAATACTTGCGAACCATGCCCTGGGGCATGCCTGATCCGACGAGTCCGTGAGGCTCACATCTGCTCGCGGTATTCGCTCGGATCGACCAGCGCCTCGATGAGAACCGGGTGCGACTGCGCCATCGCGGCCGTGAGCGCGCGCTCGAATTCGGCTTGCGAGGCGACCCGCTCCGCCGCGATGCCGAAGCCCCCGGCGATTTCCGCGAAGTTGGGCGAGGCGAACGAGACCCCTTGGCGCGCGAGCCCGAGCTTTTCCTGCTTCACGTCGATGAGCGCCAGGCTGTCATCGTTCAGCACCACGGTCACGACGGGCGCGTCGAGCTCCGCCAACAGCGCCAATTCGCCGAGGCTCATCAAAGCACAGCCGTCTCCGAGCATGGCGATGACCTGACGCTCCGGCGCCGCAAGGCTCGCACCGATGGCAGCCGGGATGGCGTAGCCCATGCATCCGAGACCGTTCGACTGGAGAAGCTGGCCGGGCACAACACAGTCGAGCACGTGATTGCCGAGAATTCGGTGCGCGCCGACGTCGATCGTCATCAGCAGGTTGGGATGCACGCGTCGCGATACGGCATGGAACAACCCCGCAGGACTGATGCGGCCCGCCGGCTCGCGCGGACTGACGATACGCGCGATCTCCTGCTTCGCCCCTCCGATCGCTCCAACGTCCCAACGGAGCGGTCGCTGTGTCTCCCGCGTCAGCTGGGCCAGCATGCCGGTGAGATCGCCCGCGTATTGATGCCCACAGCCAAAAATGCGGTGTGACTGCGGCGCCCAATCGAGGCTGACCACCTCCTGCGCGGGCGCCCAGGCATCCAGCCACGCATCGCGCAGCTCGATCGGATCGAACCCGA
>JAEZHL010000198.1 GCA_023416575.1 Pseudomonadota bacterium | reverse complement strand
TCCTCGTCGATCCGCCGAAATTCGGCCGCGGGCCGGGCAACGAGGTCTGGGATCTGTTCGAGCACCTGCCCGCCCTGATGCATGACTGCGCGCAGCTGCTCGATCCCAAATCCGCCCGCCTCTGCCTGACAGCCTATGCGATCCGTGCCTCGGCGCTGGCCATCGACGGACTGGTACGCGAGGTGTTGGACGGGCGCGGCGGTCACATCGACAGCGGAGAGCTTGCCATCATCGAGCAGTCGGCCGGCCGCGCCATCGGCACCTCTCTCTTCACGCGCTGGTCATCCACATGACGGATTCCGATCGCGGCCGACCCGCACTGCACCGCGCCGTCACCAGCCTGCAGAACCCGACCGTAAAGGCCGTGCGTGCGCTCGACATGCGGAAGGTGCGCCGCGAGACCGGGCAGTTCGTCGCCGAGGGCGCCTCGGTGCTCATGACCGCCCGAGAACACGGCTGGCGGCCGCAGACTCTGCTCTACCAGCCCGACGCTGCCACCAGTGGCATGCACCGGCAGATCGTTGCTTGGGCTGCGGAGTCCGGCGCGGAGATCCTCGAGGTGAGCGAAGCCGTCCTCGGCAAGATCGCCTCGAAGGAAAACCCGCAGAGCATGCTGGCGGTATTCCGGCAGGCATGGAACCCACCGCCGGAGGCCGGCAGAACCGCTCCCGAGGCCGTTTGGGTCGGGCTGGAGGAGATCCGCGATCCCGGCAATCTGGGGACGATCATCCGCACGGCGGACGCGGTCGGCGCGGCTGGCGTGATGCTGATCGGCACCTGCTGCGATCCCTACGCGCGCGAAGCGGTGCGGGCGAGCATGGGGTCGATCTTCGCCGTGCCGCTGGTCCGCATCGAGCGCGAGGCGTTCCTTTCCTGGCGGCGGGGATGGTCCGGCGAGGTGGTCGGCACGCATCTGGCCGCGACCGAGGATTTCCGCACAGCTTCGTACCGCGCCCCGACCCTGCTGCTGATGGGCAGCGAGGGACCCGGATTGTCGGACCAGCTGGCGAAATCCTGCGATCGCCTCGTCAAAATCCCCATGGCCGGCCAGCTCGACAGCCTCAACCTGGCCGTCGCCACCGCCCTGACGCTCTACCAGATCCGCGGACCTCACCTCACCCTTTAGAACCGCTAAACGGCGAAACGCTCCTCATCATGCGCATCGAATATCACCGCACCCTCATCGCCGACCGCATCCGCAACGATGCGTTCGAAGCTGCGCTCGCGCGTGTCATCCGCCAGGGCGAAACGATCGTGGCCGACATCGGTGCGGGAACGGGCCTGCTCGGCCTGATGGCATCCCGCCTCGGCGCGCGGGAGGTCTACCTCTACGAGGTGGCGGAGATCGGCGGCGTCGCCCAGGAGATGCTGAAGCGGAACCGGGCGCGCAACTGCCACCTCATGCCGGGCCACTCGACCGAGATGCGCAACCCGCCGCGCGCGGATGTGATCGTGTCGGAAACGCTCGGCAATTATCCGTTCGAAGAGAACATCATCGAGACGATGAACGACGCCATACGCCGGCACTTGAAGCGCGGCGGCATCGTCATTCCCGGCCGGCTGGATCAGTTCGTGGCGCCGGTGACGAGCGACCGCTTCCACGTCGAGCTGACGGCATGGGAGCGGGTGGGCCGAGGCATCGATTTCGGCCCGGCGCAGTTCATGAGCATGAACAACATCTATGTGCGGACGCTGACGCCCGCCGATCTTTTGGACAACGGACGGTCGGCGCGACGCTGGGACGACATCGACTTCTCGGTGACCAATCGCGCGACGCGTAAGGGCGAGGCGCGATGGACGCTAGATGCCGAAACGACGGTGTTCGGGTTCGCGACATGGTGGTCGGCGGAGCTCGTTCCGGGCGTGACCCTCTCCACCGCCCCGGATGCGCCCCGGACGCACTGGGAGCAGCTCTACTTCCCGCTGCTCCGTCCCATGAGCGGACGGCGGGGCGACACGATAGCCGTCGCCCTCAGGTCGCGCTCGTCGATGCAGGCCGGAACCGACATGACCTGGACTGCCACCCGCTCCGACCGCGGCGGCCGGGTGCAGGACCGGCAGTCCATGGACCTGGCGAAGGGCTATTTGCCCTGATCAGCGCCGAAGGCGCCCTTGGCCGCAGCGCGGATCGCGTCGATGTTCTCGGCGTACCGGCCGCCTGTGAAGACGGCGCTGCCAGCGACGAGCACGTCAGCCCCCGCGGCCGCGGTGACCTTCGCCGTCTCGACGTTGACACCGCCATCGACCTGCAGGTGGATGGGCCGGCCGGCGATCATGCGCCGGATGCTCCGGATCTTGTCCGCCATCGCGGGAATGAACGCCTGGCCGCCGAAGCCGGGGTTCACCGTCATCACGACCACCAGATCCAGCCTGTCGAGCACGTGGGCGATGGCGCTCTCATGAGTCGAAGGCGTCAGCGCAACGCCCGCCTTCTTGCCCAGGCTCTTTATGAGTTGCAGCGACCTGTCGAGGTGCGGGCCCGCCTCGGCGTGAACCGTGATGATATCGGCCCCGGCCTTGGCGAAGGCTTCGATGTACGGGTCGCAGGGCGCGATCATCAAATGGACGTCGAAGACCTTGCGCGAATGCGGCCGCAAAGCCGCCACGACCGCCGGGCCGAACGTGATGTTCGGCACGAAGTGGCCGTCCATGACGTCGATATGCACCCAGTCGCAGCCGGCGGCATCGATGGCGCGCACCTCCTCGCCGAGCCGTGCGAAGTCGGCAGAAAGGATCGAGGGGGCGATGATGATCTCGTGCATGTGCTGGTCCATTTCGCAGGCGCTGCGCCAAGTGGCCGTCACCCGGCCCGGCAATTCAATCCGCGCTGCCGATAGCACCCTGCTCCCCGCCTGGGAAGGTCAGCCATTGCCACGCGTCTGCGTCTGGTAGGGGCGCGCGCTCTGCTCCAGGAATGCGATGATGAGGTTCGCGACGTCGATGCCTGTCGCCTGCTCGATGCCGCGCAGCCCCGGCGAGGAGTTCACCTCCATGACGACGGGTCCGCGTGCCGAGCGCAGCATGTCGACGCCGCAGACGTTGAGACCCATGATTTCCGCCGCCCGCGCTGCCGTCGTGCGCTCCTGCTCGCTGAGCTCGGTCGGCACGGCCTTGCCGCCAAGGTGCAGGTTCGCCCGGAAATCGCCGCTGCGGCCGGTGCACTGCATCGCCGCGACGACCGTGCCACCGACGACGAACGCGCGGATGTCGGACCCGCGCGCCTCGGCGATATACTCTTGCACCATGATGTCGATGTTGGCGGCGCTGAACGCCTCGATGATCGACTGGGCCGAGGCGTCCGTCTCGGCGAGGATGACGCCGATCCCCTGCGTGCCTTCGAGCAGCTTGATGATGACCGGCGCGCCGCCGACTTCCTTGATGACGTCCTCCGCTTTACGGGGCCCGTGCGCGAAGGCGGTCACCGGCAGGCCGATCCCCTCGCGCGCAAGCAGCTGCAATGCCCGCAGCTTGTCGCGGGCACGCCCGATGGCGACGCTCTCGTTCAGGGAATAGACCCCCTGCATCTCGAACTGCCGCAGGACAGCGAGGCCGTAGTGGGTGACGGAGGCACCGATGCGCGGGATCACCGCGTCGTAGATCGGCAGCGTGCGCCCGCCGTAGCGCAGCGTCGGCCGGCTCGACGTGATGTTCATGTGCACGTGCAGTGTATTGATGATGTCGATCTCGTGCCCGCGATCCCGCGCCGCTTCGGCGAGCCGCCGATGCGAATAGAGGTTCGGATTACGAGCCAGCATTACGAAACGCATGAGTTGGCTCCGAGGAGTCCCATTTAGAATTCGTCGAACCTCACGGAGCGCAGTGATAGGCTAGCCCTCGACCCAAGTCCAAGGGCTTCAGTGCCGCCCGGGACTGCGTGAGCGTGCCTGTTGGACCAAGGGACCTGTTACGAGAAATCTGAGTCGGCCCCGCGCTGCTGCGGGGGCCGCTGAGATGGCGGATTCAGAGAGCCCACTTCGCTCCGGGACTGAGTTCCAAGTGCGTTCTAGCGCGCCGGAACGCTGATAACCGGCTCATCCGGAGCCGGCTCGGCTTCGGCTTGGATTCCGGCATGCATGAGCCAAGCGCCACCCGTCACCATGATGAACAGCAGCACGAACCAGAGCAGCGCCCGCTTCAGCACGGAGCGGACATGGACGAGCTGCGTGGCCGCGTGCTCGCCGGAAACGCTTTCATCAGGCATGGAAGTGGCAGGTCTTGCTTGCATCGCATCTCCCCCGAGCATGCGAGAGGGTACGTGACTGAGGAGTTGGGCGCGGTCAAGGTTAACCCTTCCGGACGTGCGCTTTAGGTTCAAGCCGTGGTTCGGGCGACACGGTTCCATTCTTATCGAATACGCCACGCTCGAAACGCAGAGTGGGCGCATTGGTTCATCGAGTTGCGTGCGCGACTGCGAAAGTGAGTGAACGGCTTCGTCAGCGGATACGGTTTCCGTACCGTAGAATGACGATAAGTGGCAGCACGAGCCCGACGATCACAGAGCTCCAGGTCAGCATCGGCAGCTCCTGGTAAGCGCCGCGGTTCACGACGAAGATCATGTTCAGGTACTTCGTCATGAGCTGGCCGGCGACGAGTGCGAGGTTCATCAACGATGCCATCAGCGCGAACCAGGTCGCCCGGTGCCCCGCCGGGGCGTAGACGGCGATCAGCGTCAGCATCGGGATCATGCTGATGTTCACCAGCGGCGACTGGGCAGCCGCATCCAGGATCGCGATCTGGCGGGCGCCGATCCCCAGCACCTCGGTGGTCCAGTGGTGGAGTTCGTGCACCAGAATGATCGTGGGAATGGCGAGTACCGCCGCGGCGATCGTCAGCCACAGCATCACGCGCGCGACCGGCTGGCGGGTGATGCTGTCAGAGAGCAGCCAGGCAGCCAGGAGCCCGATTCCGGCGCTGATCTGCTGCAGCACGCCGAAGAAGGACTCGTCGAAGCCGAGGCGATCGATCGTGAACCACTGATATCCAGCTCCGGCTGTCGGAACGGCCCGGAAAGCGAAGATCACGATGGCGGCATAGAAGATGTGGGTCCGGGTTTCGCTGTCGACAGCGCTCGTGACCCGCCGCAGCATCAGGACGATGACGACCATGGAGACGATGAAGACGATCTCCTGGTTGAAAGGCACCCCGGTGACGCCGAGCGACGTCACCACGATCCCGAACGCGAGACCTCCGCCGAGCAGCCGCCAGTCGACCGCCCGGGGCGCGGCGACGTCCAGGCGCACGAAAACTGCGCCCGTGATCGAGACGAGCGGCACTGCGAGTCCGATCAGGAAGACCGTTTCGTAAGGGAGGATCTGCGCCAGGTAGCCACCGAGCCAGGCGACCGAAAAGATTCCGAGAAACAGCGCCAGCCGGCCGAGCACCTGCACCATCCCGAGGTCGCGGTCGACGTCCCCCTTGTCCCGCGGTGAGCCGTCGGGATTGACGCGCGGCACCACCTCCGTGGTCATGGCGTCGGCAACCACGTCCTGGATGACGACCCCCGTCACGGTCAGGATCGAGGCGAGGACGTAGATCTGGTCCGGCTCGACGCGCGTAATCCAGCCACCGGCTGCCCCAGCAAGCAGCAGAAGACCCAACGCCACCAGCCCGGCGCCGATGAACACGTAGATGCGCCGCTGTGACCCAAGGAGAGGCACCGCATCCACGAGCTCGCCGAAAACCATTTTCACGGTCCACGGCAGCGACAGCCAGACGGCCAGCGATGCAAGATCCTCCGGGGTCAGCGTCAGCGCCTTCTTGACCCAGAAGCTGTCGGCGGTCGCGGTGATGCCGAGCGCTCCGTAGGCGAAGTAGACCATCAGCAGGGGAAGATAGGCGAGCCTGAACGCCGCGATGGGCGTCACGACAGCTGCCTCGAGCCGCGATTTCCAGCTCCCCTGCGGCTGGCCCGTGTCCTGCTGCCGATGATCGCTCGAAGTTGCCATGGCGACCGTGGAGTGGCCTGATAGCCCCGGGGCCGCGGCACCCGGGTGGTTTCACAACAATGGTAGCTTGCGGCGGACCATCTCGAGGGTTGCCATCATGTCGAACTTGCCCGTGTCGAGCATCGGGATGGCAGGAACGACAAGAACGGACTTCGGCAGCCAGAGCATTGGCAGCCCGTCGCCCTTCATGCGCGCCTGAATCTTCTCCCGGTCCACTTCCGGCTGGTCTGTCACGAGCACCAGCTGCTCGCCCTTGCTTGGATCGGGCACACCGACGACCACGTGATTGCCCTCTGGCCATAACCCGCAGACAAGCAGTTCGACAGCCGCCAGGGAAACCATCTCACCGCCAATCTTCGCGTAGCGGCGGGCGCGACCGCGAATGGTCAGAAAGCCCTCGTCATCGAGGCTGACGATGTCGCCGGTGTCATGCCAGCCGTCGGGAGGCGGCGCGATCACGCCGGGAGCATCCGGATGCACGTAGCCGAGCATGACGTTGGGTCCTTTCAGGGAAAGCCGCCCACCATCCTTGATGCCCGGCACCGACGCCAGGCGATGCTCGATCGCCGGCAAGATCCGGCCAACAGTGCCCGGCCGGTTCGACCGGGGCAGATTGACGGCGACCACCGGGGAACATTCCGTCACCCCGTAGCCCTCCAGGATCGTCGTACCGGACTTCGACCACAGCGCCCGCGTCCCCTCCTTCACCCGCTCGGCGCCGGCCACGACAATGCGCACATTCGCCAGCTGCCCAGGCTCCGCGGCACGGGCATAGCCCTGCAGGAAGGTGTCCGTGGCGAGCAGCAGAGTTGCCTGCGCCGCCTCGATCATCTTCACCACCTCACGGTAGCGCAGCGGACTAGGACAAAGCACGGTCTTCATGCCGTTGAAGAGCGGCACCAGCGTCCCCGCGGTGAGGCCGAAACCATGGAACATCGGCAGCGGATTGAGGAACACGTCGGACGGACGCAGCGCTTCCTGGGCGAACCTGAATACCTGCTGGCTATTGGCGACGAGGTTGCGGCTCGAGAGCGCGACGCCTTTTGGCGACCCCTCGGTTCCGGACGTGAAGAGGATTACCGCCGGCTGCTCGGGCGTGAGGCCATGCCAGCGGTGCATGAGGCTTGCAGCCTCCGCCTTTAGCGCCCCCACCCCCTTGTCGACGGCCGTTATGCCCGCTCGAATATCCTCGAGGTAGACGACCCGAACCTTCCGGCCCGGCGAGATCTCGTAGCCCGAGAGAGCTTCGATGGTGCTGTCGAGGTTGGCCGCCTTGACGAAGCGCCGAGACGTGACGAGCGTGCGCACCACGCCGGTGCGCAGCGCAGAGCTGAGGTTCGTCACCCCCAATGTGAAGTTCAGAAGGACGACGACGCGGCCATAGGCGTTGAGCCCGAAGATCGTCGCAGTCAATGCGATCGAGCTGGGCAGCAGCACCGCAACGTTCTCGCCACGGCGCGTCAAGTCGGCGAGCTTGCGGCCGAGAACGAGACTGGCGCGCACCAGCCCGCGGTAGGTCATCGGGCGCCGGTCGACATCCTCGATCGCCACGCGGCCGGGGCCAAACTGCGCCGCTGCGGCGAGCAAGGCCGCAAACAGCGTCTTCCGTGAATCTTCGGGGTCGAACCTCGCCATGCGGGCAATATGGCCATGCAAGTCGATGAGTGGAATGCCGCCGGCCCTCCCCTTCCCTGTCGGCTCGCCGGAGCCAAGGCGCTGCCGGCGAGGCGTCGCAAAGGAAGGGCTATTCCGCTGCGGCGCTTGCCAGCGATACGGCGGGGACGGCCGTGCCGATCATGCAGTCGCGGGTGACGATCGCCGCGAGTTGCTCCTCGCTCCAACCGTCCGTTCCCTCCGGCCGCAGCGGCAACACCAGATAGCGCAGGTCCGCCGTCGAGTCGTGCACGCGCACCCCGACGCTACCGGGAAGCTCCAGACCGAACTCTGCCAGCACACCGCGCGGATCGACGACCACGCGCGAGCGATAGGCCAGGCTCTTGTACCAAGCAGGCGGAATGCCGAGCAGGAGCTTCGGATAGCAGGAGCACAAGGTGCAGACGACGACGTTGTGCACCTCGGGCGTGTTCGCGACCGTCCGGAACTCGGCGAGGCTGCCGATGTCGATGCCAAGCTCGGCCAGCGCGACCCGTGTATCCTGCAGCAGGCGTGCCTTGAACGCAGGGTCGACCCAGGCCCGCGCCACCACCTTCGCCCCCAGCGCGGGCGAACGGCTGTCCATCAGGTCGACCTGGGCGTTGATCTCTTCGGCCGTCAGCACGCCCTTCTCGATCAGCAGCTCGCGTATTGCCTGCTCGAGCACCTCATACGGCGAGGCCGGACCCGCATCGTGATCGCGCTGCGGCGGATGGGCGTGGGCGTGCTCGTCTGCGTGGTCGTGGTGGTGGTGGTGATCATGGTCGTGGTCATGATCATGGTCGTCATGCGGCGGCATGGCTGACACTCCTTGCCTCGCCGGCTGCAATGAGCCAAGCCTCGTAGATGTCGGCCTCGAGGTCATCCTCGGGGTGGCCGTTGTATCCGCTCCACAGGTCCGCCTGCCGGAAGCGCACCTTGTAAAGCACCTGCCGTGGCAGGCCCGGCTTGTGATAGGCAAGCTTTTCCGGATCGTGGAAACTGCCCTGGATGCCGGCGATGACACCCGTCTTGCCACGCAGATACCAGGGCGTGCGACAATGACCGAGCGCGCCCCGGTCATCGACGCGGACCCGCTGGCCTGGCTGAAATCGCGGGACAGGAGCTGTCAAACCGGCGCCTCCGTCGTATCCCAGGGCACGCTGCCGCCAGCAAGCTGGCGGCCGGAAGCCTCGAATGCCCGCTCCACCGCCGCGATCTTGGCTTCCACCTCGGCCTTCGTGACGATCTCCTGCTCGACGAGCAGGTTGCGGACGGCGCGGATCCACTTCTCGTAATAGGTGGTCGCGTCGTATTCCTGCTGGCCGTAATCCTCGATGACCCTGCGCATGGCGTCGATCTTGAAGGCGCCCTTCTTCGGCCCGACGAGCAGGATCAGCATGGCGTCGACCCGCTTTTCCCAGAGCGCCAGATCGTGCTCGGCGCGGTCGATGGGGCCGAACTCGAGGCCGCCGGCATCATGCACCGCGCGTCCGCCGGCGCCTTGGCGCAGCTCGGTTTTCCGCACTGCCTCGCTCATCAGGACCTCGCCCGCCGTTACTCGACCTCGGGGTTTTCAATCCGCTGGCGCACCCGACCAACGATGAAATCAGCAGCGGGGAGATTACCTGCCTGACCTGAAAACGTCCATGGCAACGTCCGTTAAGCGCGTCCTTGCGCGCGCTACTGGATGTAGAGACCTGCGCTAGCCTCACGGCCCTCGCGACGCGCGGGGAAGCAGGAACGCGAGCAAGCCGAGCGCCGGCAAGGCGGCACAAATCTTGAACACGGTGACGATGCCGACCTGGTCTGCCATCAGCCCGATGGCTGCAGCCGCCAGTCCTCCAAGCCCGAATGCCAGACCGTAGAAGAGCCCGCCGACGAGCCCTACGCGATGCGGCACGAGATCGATCGCATAGATGAGGATCGACGAGAAAGCGCTCGCCATGATCAGGCTGATGATGACGCTGAGAACGCCGGTCCAGAACAGATCGGCATAGGGCAGCAGAACCGCAAACGGCAACGTGCCGAGGATCGAGATCAGAATCACGCGGTAGCGGCCGATGCGATCTCCGATCATGCCGCCGATGATCACGCCGATTGCGCCGACCACGAGATAGAGGAACAGCATGATCTGGGAGACCTGAACGGTCACTCCGAACCGCTCGATCAAGTAGAACGTGTAGTAAGACGTGAATGCTGCAGTATAGGCATTCTTAGACAGCAAGAGCACGATGAGAATTGCCATCGCGAACAGCACGTGCCCGCTCGACAGGACTGGCCGGGCCGTGCCCGTCACGTGTGATTTCTCCGACTTGCCTTGGGAGCGGCGCATCTCGGAATACCGCGCGCCCGTCCACGCCATCAGCACCATGGCCACGACTGCCACGACCGAGACCCAGGCGAGGCTTGCCTGTCCGCGCGGGACGACGATCATTGCGGCGAGCAGCGGCCCGATCGCATAGCCAGCATGGCCGCCGATCTGGAAAATTCCCTGAGCAAAACCCTGCTCGCCGGCCGCCGCATGGCGAGCCATACGCGTCGCTTCCGGATGGAACACGGCTGAGCCGAGCCCGACCATCGCCGCCGAGACCAGCAGCATCTCGTAGCTGCCGGCGAAGGCAAGCCCGAGCAGCCCGGAAAGCGTCGCCGCCATTCCTGCGACCATCGCGTAGGGCCACGGCTTGTGATCCGTCCAGAGCCCCAGCAGCGGCTGCAGCAGCGACGAGGTCACCTGGAAGGCCAGCGTGATCATCCCGATCTGCGCGAAATCCAGGCGGTAGCTCTCCTTCAGAAGAGGATACATCGCCGGAATCATCGACTGGATCAGGTCGTTGAGGAGATGCGCTCCACTCAGCGCCAGGAGAATGGGCAAGAGTGGGCGGGACGGGGCCGTTGCAATCGTGGTCATGCCCGACCAATGGACTTGGCGAACGCACCCGTCAACTGGTCCACCGAGGAACGCATAGCCGACCTGCAATGGCGGAAATGCGCGGACCCAAGTATCCGGCTCGCGACAACGAGCCACCACTAACTCGGAAACGATGCTCGAGATCGAGAGGAGCAGACGCCGTCCTGTCATCATGCGTACACATGCCACAGACGACCGCCCAGAATGACCGCTGGCCAAGATAAAGCCGTGAAATCAGAGGCCCGCCTTTCGCCGCAAAGAATCGACTAAATGCAGCCCGGCCGGCACAGCACTGCGCAACGCGAGCGAATCGGTCATGTTCCGCAGCGGTTTCTGTCGCCGTAGTGGGTGGTGTGGTGAAGGAATGAGATCGAGGAATCTGGCACTTCTCGTGCTTGGGGTTGTGGTCTCAGGTGCAAGCGCCGCCGCTATAGTGGCGCTCGACGAGGCCGGCATTCTGAGCCTGACCCCCTCCGTGGAGAAGGCCGGCGGCCGCACCCCCTCGACCATGACCGCCCCCTTCAGCTCTCCGGCGCCGATCCCCAAGGCAGTCGATCGCTTTGCTTATGTGCCGCCTGACGCCGTGGCGTTCCTGGCACCACGCTTGGCCGATGCAGCGCCGCTCGATCACGAGCCCGCCGATGCTGACGAGCTCCCGTCTGCTGACGACCTGCCGCTGTCGGACACGCCGGAAACTGAAATAACGGGGTCCTGGGCTGTTGAGGTCGAGCCCGAAGTCTCTGAGCCGCAAAGCGCGGGTTTGCCGCCGCAGACTGGTCCATGGCAAACCACGAAGCCACGCCTGCCGCCGCGGAGCTACGCGCTGGCGAAGCGTCTGGCGCAGATATCCCCCGGCGCGAACGCGCGGCTCGCCAGCAAGTTCGAGGCTGCAGGCGCATCCTGGCAGCCGAGCGACCTCGCACTCGTCGCCATCAAGGATGAGAAGTACCTCGAGCTGTTTGCACGGCCAGAGGGCGGGCAATGGAAATTCATCCACCGCTACCCTGTTCTTGCCGCGAGCGGACGGGCCGGCCCCAAGTTGCGGCAGGGCGATAGGCAGGTGCCGGAGGGCGTGTACAGCATCTCGTACCTCAATCCCAACAGCCGCTATCACGTCTCGCTGCGCGTCAACTACCCCAACGCCTTCGACCGCCGAATGGCGGCGGCGGACGGACGGAGCAATCTCGGCGGCGATATCATGATCCACGGCAAAGCCGTTTCGGTCGGCTGCCTTGCTGTGGGCGACGAAGCCGCTGAGGAGCTGTTCGTCCTCGCGGCGAACGTCGGCCTGCCCAACATCAAGCTCATCATTGCGCCGACCGATTTCCGCCGACGCAGCCTGCCCACCGTCGATACGGAGCAACCGTCATGGTTGCCGGGGCTTTACACCGAGGTCGCAGCGGCGATGTCCGAGTTCAAATCGCCGCCACCCCCTGTCAGCCTGCTGTCGTTCTTCGGGAACTAGGGCGCGACTCTGCTGCTACTGCTCATCGCCTTGCCTTCTGCTCCTCGATGATCAGGGCCGAGAGGCGGAAGAAGCCATGCACCATCTTGGTGAAGGGCATGAGCAGGAACAGCGTCAGCACGCAGCCGAGGTGCACGGCAAGGAGCGGTCGCACCAAACCCGTGCCGGTTGCCGCATAAAGGACGAGCCCAGACAGGCCGGTCAGACCGAGAAGCGCAACGAATGCGAACTCGCCTCGCCAAACCCTCCGTGAGCCGAGATCCGGATCAGCCTTGAGCTTCAACGCGATCATCATGGCCGTGCCGATTGTCAGAAGGAAACCGCCGGTGATGCCGAGGATCTTCGGTGGCGTCAAAAGCCCGTAAGGCGCGGGCCAGTCGAGAGCATAGTGCATGACCGTTGCGCTCGAGGTCGACAGGAAGCAGAGGACGAATCCCCAAAGCACTGCCTGATGCGCATGGCGCCGGGCATTCGAGTAGCGGTCGCCCTTCTCGAAGTTGCAGCCCTCGCCGTGGCCGCCCGCAAGGTTCTTGAGCTTCGCAACTGAGAGAAGTGCGCCCCTCAGCTCGGAAAGAGTGGGCCACCGGCCACCGGTGTCGCGCCAGTAGTTGCGCAGTCCAACCGTGATGATCGCCAGCGGTATCAGGAACGCCGGCATGAAGATGGCGACCATCAGGTTGTGAGAGAGGTAGGCATAGAACCCCTCCCCGCCCGCCGCATCGCGCACCGCCTGCGCCGCCCAGAAGAGGACGCCGATCAGTGCTGCCCCGAGCAGTCCGATGGCGAGGCCGTAGGTCTGGAATGCGCGCGCCAGGGCTCGTGGCCGGATGTAATGTTCCCAGCTCTCCTGCCGCACCTCGGCGAGAGCCGCGGGAATATTGAGCGCGAATTCGTGCGGCGGCGTGTACTGACAAGAATAATAACAGCCGCGGCAGTTGTGACAGAGATTGGCCAAATGGTTCAGGTCGCCGGAGGCAAAGGCCGTCTGCCGCATCATGGCCGGAAAGACCGAGCAGAAGCCCTCGCAATACCGGCACGCGTTGCAGATCTCGAGCTGGCGATGGGCTTCGGCCATGCTCTCGGTCAGTGCACTGCCCTGAGCTTGTTCAAGCGGCATGCGCGGCTGCCTCGCGTCCTGAAATCCGTCCGAAAACCGTTCCGATGGTCATTCCGAAGCCGGCGAGATAACCCTGGCCCAAAATCGAGCCAGCCATGATCTCGCCCGCGGCCCAGACATTCGCCAGCCGGCCCTCCCGCCCGAAGACACGCGCCGTCGCGTCCACCTTGAGACCGAGATAGGTGAAGGTGACGCCCGGGCGCAGGACGTAGCCGTAATAGGGCGGCGCATCGATGGGACGGGCCCAATTCGTCTTCGGTGGCACCAGCCCCTCGGTCGCAAGTCCATCGCACTCCGTGGGATGGAAGCGGCCGGACCGGCAGGCGGCATTGAAGTCCCTCACCGTCTGCGCGACGCGCCGCGGATCGAGCTCCATGATGTGAGCCAGCTCCTCGACGGTGTCCGCCTTGTAGGGCGGAAACACGGTCGGCATGAAAAGGCCAATCGACTTCGAGTCGATGATGGCATAGCCAACCTGCTCGGGCTGGGCGGCCACGAGGCGGCCCCATATGGCGTAGCGCTTCGGCCAGGTGTCCTCGCCCTCGTCATAGAAGCGCTCACCGTTGCGGTTCACCACCACGGAAAAGGGCACGCAGTCGATGCGGGTGCAGATGCCGCCATCGAATTTCGGAGCGCGGCCGTCGATCGCAACGCAGTGGCACTGGGTGGGGTCACCGACAGTCTGGCAGCCCTGTTCGGTCATGTCCTTCAGGACGACCCCGCGATTGTAGGGCGTGCCACGGATCAGGAAGTTGCGGGCAGCTGGCCCCCAAGCGCGCGTCAACCAGTCGACGTCCGATTGGAAGCCGCCGGAGGCGAGGACAACCGCACGGGTACGGATCCGTTGAATAGGGGCACCGCCGATCGAAACCTCGACGTGGGTGGCCGTATCACCCTCGAGGTGAACGTGTCGGACCTGCGCCTCGTAGATGCCCGCGACGCCGAGGTCCTCGGCAGTGTTGTAGTAGGCGTTGACGAGCGATTTCCCACCGCCGAGGAAAAAGGCATTGGTGCGTGAAAGCGACAACGTGCCGGACAGCGAGGGCTGGAAGCGAACCCCGTGCGCCACCATCCAGGAAAGGCATTCCTCCGATGACCGAATAACCATGCGGGCGAGCTGCTCGTCCGTTTTGCCCTTCGTGACCAGGAGGAGATCGTCATAGTATTCCTCCTCTTCATAGCAATCGGTCAGAACCGAGAGCGGACCTTGGTGCATGCAGCGGAAATTGCGCGTGTGCCGGCTGTTTCCGCCCCGATACGGCTTCGGTGCCCCCTCGAGGATCATTACGGATCGGCCTGCCTCGGCCGCGGTGATCGCGGCGCAGAGTGCGGCGTTGCCACCACCCACGACGAGCACGTCCCATGGCCCGTCCGCAGGTGTCCTGACTTTCCGCATGCCGGATCTCCTCCTCCAAACTTGATACTTCGGCCGCGTGGCGCACCGGGCCTAGGCGACCGGCCCCGCCGCCATGTTGTGCTGGCGCAGACGTGTGAGCTGGGCTGCCTCGATATGCGCGCGCATGGCCGCCTCGGCGGCCAGCCCATCGCGGGCCTCGAGGGCAGCGATGACGCTTGCGTGCTCGCTGACGGAATCGCGGACGCGCGCTTCTTCGAGCAGCGTCGTGGGCCCCAGAATAAGCAGAGTTTTTTGAATTGCCTCCAACGCCTGGGTGAGGAAGCGATTGCGGGCTGCGCCGAACAGAGCTTGGTGAAAGCGGCGATTGATTTCGGCCGCGACTTCAGGCGAAGGAGCCGTCGCGAAATCCTCGTTGAGACCGTCGAGGGCCCGGAGCTCGACGTCTGATACCATGCGGGCGGCGAGGCGGGCGGCGGTGCCTTCCAGCACGGCGCGCATTTCATAAAGCTCCATGATCTCGCCATGATCGAGCTGGCGGACAACGGCGCCCTGCCGTGGCTGATGTTGGACCAGGCCGTCGGCCTCCAACGCCCGCAGCGCTTCGCGGATCGGTGTTCGCGACAAACCGAGCCTTTCGGACAGGTCCACTTCACGCAGGCGGGCTCCCGGGATCAGCTGACCACTGCGGATCAATTCTATGATGCGCTGGTAGGCCAATTCTCCTTGGGGTGTATCGCGGTCCTTGTGGAGCATGCGCTATTCCGTGTTCTGTATCCAAATGGATACGAGCCAATGCGAATTCAGGTCAAGCGCATGCGAATGGGTATATTTCGATCCTATGGGGCTCAATAAAACCGCTATTGGGCAAGCCGCCAGATTTGCGCTCTATCTACACACAAGGCGTAGGCAGCCATTGCTGCTGTGGTGCAGACTGGAGGAATGATGCCGCGGCCAGCTTCGACCCGGTCTCCGCGCGGCAACCGGTGGCATGATGCCCCCGGCGGGGGTACGGGTGTCGAGGCGGTTCATTTCACTGCTTGGCTCGACCGGCTGGAACCGGCGCATGCTGCCTGATCCTGACAAGCGTCCCGCGATCGAGGACATCGGCGAGGTCGATCTCGTGGTGCTCGGATCAGGCGCTGCCGGCCTCACCGCGGCGCTGACCGGCCTTCTCGAGGGGCTGCGAGTCACCGTGCTCGAACTGGCGCCTGTCTTCGGAGGCACGACCGCGCGCTCATCCGGCACGGTCTGGGTGCCCAACAACGATCACATGCGGGCGCACAGCATTGCCGATGATCGGGCGAACGCAGAAACCTATCTCGACGCCCTTATCGGTGATCGCGGTCCTCGTGCGCCTTGGCTCGCCTTTCTCGACAGCGCTCCGGCCATGGAGGCCGATCTTAAGTCTCGAGCAGAGATTCTGTTCCGCCCTTTCATGAGTGCGCCCGACTATCGCAGCGACCTGCCCGGCGCAGGGCTGGGCGGCCGTCCGCTCGAGCCGCTGCCGTTCGACGGCCGCAAGCTTGGTCGTTGGTTCTCCTACGTCGCCGATCCAATGCCTGAGCTGACGGTGTTGGGCGGCATGATGGTCACGCGCGCGGAAGCGCAGCGCCTCGTTCATGCGGAACGTTCGCTGTCGGCCATTCTGGAAGCGGCCAGGCTGGTTCTACGGCACGCCCGCGATCGCATGACGTATCCGCGCGGCACGCGCCTCGTCATGGGCAATGGGCTCATAGCGCGGCTGCTGCATGCCATCCTGCTGCGAGGCGGTCTCGTTTACGAGAGCACGCAAGTCGGCCAACTCCTCATGGCGCGTGATGGACGGGTTTGCGGCATCGAGGGCGTGTCCCGTGGAGCGCATTTCCGGCTGAAGGCCCGGTGCGGTGTTGTCATTGCCGGGGGCGGCTTCCCGTCGAGCCCGGACTGGCGGGCGCGGGAGCTACCGCTGCCGACACCCGAATACAGCCCAGCCGCTCCCCTTGCACAGGGCTCGACGATCGAGCTCGGCCTCGCGGCCGGGGCAGCGTTGGGGCCATCCGGCTCGCAGAATGCGCTTTGGTTCCCTTCGTCCGTCTGGGCGCGCCCGAGCGGCGGACTTGCCGTTTACCCCCATATCGCCCTGGACAGGGCCAAGCCTGGTTCGATCATCGTTGACGGCGAAGGTCGCCGTTTCGCCAACGAGGCTGTCAGCTATCACGATTTCTGCTGCGCCGTTTACGCACACGGGGCCAAGGCCGTTC